>JAWXBT010000352.1:0-4294 GCA_034440315.1 bacterium | reverse complement strand
TCATATCCTTCTCGTCACCGATATTTTAAGTGGCTTATTGATCAGTACCACTTCAAGATTTCAAAGAACTTGGAAGGCTCTCTTCGACACCCTCTCCCATATAACAGAAATCGTCTTTTAAAACTGCTATACTATACCATACTATAAGTTGGTATAGCACAAAAAAGAGCGTGAGTGCCCTGACAATAGGGGGAATTTTGGTTGTTCAATAAAGTGCAGAAATCTCCAACCAAGCCAGCTAAAAAAAAACAGCATTCGAATTGGACGCTCCCTAAAAAATGTCGAAATTGCGGCAACTAGTTGAAACGGGTGACGATCAATAGAGGAAACATAGAAGAATTTAAGACCTACTTAAGGGGAGATCACAAAGGTGGAGCGATGTCTACAGCAGCGATCTCATCATGCATTAGCCGACTAAAGCGAGTGCCGAAACTGTTAGGAATAGAACTGGACTCATTTCTTACAATAAAAAATTCTCGAGAATTAGCAAGTCTACTACTTCGGCTTAAAGGCGACGAAAAATTTAAGGGCCTCCCAAAGGGCAGTCAAAGTGATATTTTATCTGCTTTCAAAACCTACATGCAATATGTAAAACCCGCATCCTTTTCCTCCTATGCGAGTTATATGAAAAGAGTTCCCATCATCTTACGGCTTGACCCTGATGTTTTCTTTAAAATAGATAACGTAAATAAACTCACCAACTTATTATCTGAATTAAAGGACAATCTTGAATTCAATGCCATAAATAAAAAGTCGCAAGCAAATGTTCTTACGGCATTCAGGAGGTACATTGAGTCTTTTCAAAATTTGAACAGTTTGGAGCATTTAGCCCAGAAGAAACTTCGCAAACTACACAAATCATATTTAAAATTTGTGAATCATGAATTAAGAAACGAAGGATCTGTAACACTCATCGATGAGCTCTCTGGATTATTTCGAATGCCTTACGAGACATTCGTTCACGAGAAGAAAATCATAGAGTACCTTGACTTAGGTAGTTTGCGAGCACTTATGCGTCTGCAAAAAGTCGCTCAAAATATAGATGACGGAAAGTATCACGAAATGGTAGCCAAGACGCCAGAACTAACAGCTGAGGTGTTGGCCATCAGAACTCATATCAAAACTTTAGGTTGCAAAGACAAAGCGCATGACTAAAAGCAGACAGCCCTCCGACCGCGAACTACTCTTAGATCTTAAAGACCAGGTGCAAGCCCTTAAGGAGTTAGTTCTGGAAATGAGACGAGGTGTAACACAGAACATTAGCGATACTGTAGGTAGTAAAGCAAACATCCCCCATGTTCCGATTCTAAAGTCCTTTAAATGGAAGGGATCAAATAATCACCTAAAGTCCTTACACCGATTATTAGTAAATGAGGGAATAATTGCTAGTGTTAATGAAGCATTATTCAAATCAGCCTTTTCAGAGGAGCAACTGTCCGCAGATTTAGGTATTGTTTGGCAACCTTTAACACCCAGAGATGAACCCAATAAAGTAGAGCTGTTTTTTTTCATTGATACCCTAATTAATCGCCAACTTATTGAGGATGTATTTCCCGAAACAAAGACGGACTCTGCAATTTTTTATAAACGAATAAAAAGAATATTTGTGGATTCGAACGGCGAGCCTTTTGGATACCTAAAGCAATCCTTTAAGACTTTTCGGGATCAAAAGCTAAAGAACGCTACAATTTCTGTTGTTAAAAAAAAGCAAGATAATAGAGACATTGGACTAATGAAGGACATCGTAAGGACATTGAGCAAAAGATCCAATCCTGATTCGGATGTAAAGAAACTGACTAAGTACGTTAATTCTGCGGAGCATGCGAATGTGGTGAAGTACCAACAACTGATAGACGAGGTAATGGCATGACCTCATAGGAAACAGTGATAGTGCATAACAATATCGCACTATATTATAATGTCACGCGCACTTTTGACTTGGTTAATTAAACTTTAGGTAAAATTGTTTCTATAATGCTCATGAAGTTCAAGTTTGAGCATATACCCATTGACATCGACTCTCACACATATCCGGTTATTCCGAATATTAACTGGCAAATCTGGTTTATTCCCACGGAAGCTGTTGAGCTTCTGCTGAGCAAAAGAGAAGAGATTCCACAACTATCGTCATCGTACATTACCCGCTATTTTACGGTGTTAGGCCATTTGATAAATCAGCAAAGTGGTCCATATGGTACTACTTCGGCTCGTGGCCTGAATAAAATCAGAGGATACAAGTCCTTTATCCGAATGTGGGAAAAGTCTGGAATGATTTCTGGAAAAGTCAACTATTCGACAACAGGAAGACGATGTAACAAGTACATACTAAATTTGCACTTCAAACATTTTACTTTTAACCCAACCCTTTTATATTTTGCCGGAACCTTCAACATTTCATTCAATAGTTTTTAAAAATTGTTGTGATGCTTTGCTCATCAAATTTTTATTCGATTTACTTTCTTTCTTTGTTTCCATATTTACTGGTGAACTTATCATTCTTGAAAACTTTTCCGAATCACTACTTTCGACTGCTATTATCACTTCTGCTGGGTTATCAAAATTCGTTTTCACGAACGAATTTATTTGATTTTGAATATGGAGATCAAGAAAGTTACGAGCACAATAGCTCTTCTTCCCTATGATTATCACGGGTACTTTATTTTTTTTAGCCCACGTTCTCACAGAGCGCAAGTCTGTATACCCGAGTAAATCGAGTAACTGGCTGAGCTCTATGAGATTTTCTGTGAACATTCTATTTGTTTTAGTGTGAAATCTCCAAAAGGTTTAATCTGAATTACATTTTTCCGGATTTTATTTTTGGAGGAGTGACGCCTAAGCGCATGAACTCCTTGCTGATGATCTCATTAACAAGGCCCTCATGTTTTTTCAAAAAATAAATACTATCATGTATTGTAAAGAATGGATATGCATTGGCGTTTAGTAATGCGGAACAAATTAATTTTATGAAGATGTGTGATTCCAGGCGTTGTACTGCACAACTCAAATTGCAGTGATATGCATCTTCTTTGTAAATCCCTTTGCTATCCAAATATGTTTTGGTGATAAACGGTAACTCATTTTCCGTTAAAGATTTGATACTATCAAAGTAAACTGATACAGAAGGGTATTGTTTTCTAAATATTTTTACACCAGGCATTTTTGATTTTACACCGGAAAAAAGCACCTGAATCAGTTCTCTTTTGGCTTGATCTCTAGTTTCAAAAGCCCTTGCTTCTTGCCACTTGTCGTATATCGTTCCATCTATGCTATAATTTACATACTCAGTGAAATCAGTGTTGTTCTTGCAGGGTTCAGCTAATTCGGAAACAATTTGAAATTCCGGTATCACAGATTTTACAATATCTGCATTGCTTAGTAAAGTGGAAAAATACAATTGTGAATTACAAATGTCCATGCAGATTAATTCTTCATCTTCATATCCTGCGAAATACATAAATGGCCGCATACGTCTGGATACACGTTTCAGCGGGGAGTATAATCGTTTGCCAAACTGGTCAACTTTTGTATTGAAATACCCGTCATTGATTGCATTGATCAATTCCAACTCCAAACCTTGATTATATTTCAATGAATCCATTTTAATTTCGGATAAATTTATTTGCGCGTTTAAATACTCTGTGATCCACTTGTCAGCTTTATAAATATGAAACTTGACGAGCTTTTCCATGTCGAACAATTTTTGATGTATTACATCCTGCGATATGGATCTTGCGTTAACACCACTTCTGCCGATGTAGAGATCACGAGTCCTTAAAACTGCCTTTATAGTGCATATATCTGTGATCGCTTCCGTTCTGAAATGCCTATTGGTGTCAGAAGCATGAAGCAAATCAGGGGCAATTTTAAAGTGCTTGCTTGTAAAGCCCGGTGTATAGGCTCTTTTGCTGCTAGGCGATTCGCGCACAGTTACCAGATTTTTGTCTTGCAGAAACGTCAGATATTTATGGTACATCTTTGTTGTAAGCAACTTTTTGATAATCGCAGAATGTATGGACACATAACCATCTTTGTATATCCAATTCAGTGGATTATCCTTTTGTTTGCCAGTATATCCGCTTTGGCTCAACCGAGATAAAAATAATTGATTTAGAAAAACTCGAATTTTATCCGCTTTTAATCCTGTTCCGTCAACTAACGAATCAATATTTGGAAAACTAATAGGTATGTATACTGTCAGCTCCGTAATAATATTTTGCATCAATTGTTTTATAAAGTGAACACATAATACATATATCACTCCTCCCCAAATTTGTTTGATTGTTATAATTATTTG
>JAWXBT010000351.1:0-4280 GCA_034440315.1 bacterium | reverse complement strand
GAATAAAAAGCAAAGGTAGCGTTATTTATTAATGAGTTCTCTGCTTAGAGGACAAAACACCACAAACTTTTAATATCAAACTTGCGGCAATCATTGCTGTCTCATCATTACGATCGTTAATAGGAGAAAGTTCGGCAATTTCAAAACCAACAATACCCTGTCTCGATAATTCCTCTAAAATATACATAACCTCCCTAGGTGAAAGACCACATGGATATGGCAGCGTAACGCCGGGAGCAAAGGCAGGATCGATTGCATCAAGATCAAGACTTATAAAATATGGAGCAGGAAATCTATCTTTAATTTCCTTTACAACGTTGGCAATTCCTAGACCTTCAATCTCACTAGCATGAACATGAAAAATATTATTTTCTCGTAACAATCGATACTCAGGATTTTCAACTTGCCTCAATCCTATAAAGGCTAGTTTATCTGGCCTTATAACTTCTTCTTTCAAAGCATAAAATATTCCAGATCCATAATTCACAGTTGCATGCGGCATAATATCTGGATGAGCATCAATATAAATTACAGAGAATCCTGGCTTTGCCTTAGAAAGTGCGCGTAAAGTTCCAAGAGTGATTGTATGAGCTCCTCCTAAAACAAGGGGAACGTCTCCTTTTGTAATAACCGCAGTGACCTGATCTTCCAAAGCTTTGAGAACATCTTCGACAGTATTTTTTTTAACTGAGAGATCCCCAAGATCTTCAAATCCTAAAGGCACATCAAAATTAGCAGTTAAGCTTCTCAAGGCTGCTCTAATAGAAAGGGGGCCGTTTTGTTGATCGATGGCAGTGGAAGTCTCAACCCTACACCCAACACTAAATGGAGCACCTATGATTTTTACTAAACCCATAACTAGCTATGCCTATTTAAAAAAATACCCCTGTTACCTTTTATTCTCTGTACCATATCGTCAGCTGGCTCGCCCAGGTAGAGATCCTACTTGGCCTCAATAGGGTATTGCCTAATATAAAGCATTGCCAAAGCCTAGATGGTTTTAACGTCGCATCGTATCCTATTGATTTATAAACACAATAAGGGCAGAATCAAGAACTTAAAAAACTTTTAGGAGGATTTCCTTTTTGAATACATTCGGATCACGTCGGCCATTTAAGCCGAGAATGCCCCTCTCACAAGATAAGCACAAAATAAATAGATACATAACAGCTCGCGAAGTCATGGTTATTACCGATGATGGCGAACAGTTAGGCGTGATGCAAACTCGCGATGCTGTCAACTTGGCCATGGATAGAGAATTAGATCTCGTAGAGGTCGCACCTCAGTCAAATCCTCCAGTTTGTAAAATCATGGATTACGGTAAATTTAAATACCGTGAGGCAAAAAAAGAAGCTGAAGCAAAGAAAAAACGTGTTGAAATTGAAACAAAAGAATTGCGTATCAGATATCGTACCGATGTAGGCGATCTTGAAACAAAATTAAAACATGCTCGTGATTTTTTGGGTGAGGGAGATAAAGTAAAATTCTCCATGCGCTTCAAAGGTCGCGAAGCGATGTATATTGATCTTGGACAAAAAAAGTTTGATGAAATCATCAAGCGACTCTCAGATGTCGCAGCTCTAGATGAAAGATCTCCGCGCTTTGGAAATCAGATCTATATTGTCTTAACTCCAAAATCAAAGTGAGTTCCCCTAGCCTGCTTCGACAAGGTCTTAAGGCAGGAGAACTTGCCCGTGCTATCTTTAAGGCGGAGCTTCCAGAAAGTGTTGTTAGGGCCCTGCCAGCTCAGAGCGTGTACATGGCATTGAAAATTAACGGAGTCGAGGCTTCGAGCGACTTAATCGCCTTGTTAACACCTGAACAATACAGATCTTGCTTGGATTTTGATCTTTGGAATCGTGATATCTTTACAGAAGATCATTTTTGGAAATGGCTTGAAGCTAGCGATGAAGATAATACATTAGAACCATTAAAAAGATTTTTGGGATCAATAGATCTAAAACTGATCTCTATTATCATAGGTCGCTACATAGTGACCGTGGTCAGAGATGAGCCAACTGATAGCCCACCAGGTCCCATGTACTATACCCCGGATAATGGATATTCCTGGATACACATAAGTATCGAAAATTCAGATCAGCATCGATTACTTGCAAAGCTCTTAGCATATATCTTCGAAACTTCCGCTGAGCTTTTTTATCAACTAATCTCTATCCCAACCGTATCAACAGAATCAGAACTAGTCGAAACTGCTTTTCAAGAAAGAATCTCACGAGTCAGTGACGAAGGAATTCCCGATACTGAAATTTCCTTTAAGATAAATACCCCACTACCCCTTGCCGAATTAAAAACTAAATTAACCAAAGCAAAAAGAGAACATGCCATTGAGTATGTGCCTATTATTGATCCATTATTATACGAAAGTGAAAACCCCGACTTAGTCGGTAATCTTGCCAAAACCTTGCATCAAATGGGCGAAGATCGAGAATGCAATGACTTCGAAGCTGAACTTTCCCTAATTATGAACGCTGCACTTGTAAGATTCTCTATTAATTTCTGGGAGACTGAAGATGTTTCAAAAATTGCTGCAAAGGTTAAAGGTGCTCTGAATATTGGACTTAAACTTTCCAAAGAGAATTCTAGTCTCTCAGAAATAGAAGCCTTCAGAGTTTTGGGATTGCAAACAATTTACCGTGCCGGATTAGCCCCGATTCTTGAACTATCTAAAATAGCACAACGTCTACCAAAAGAAGTCTTAGAATCGATTGAACATGATGCTCCTATTTATGGGATAGTAAGTGCTGTAAGAGTTTTATTTCCTGAGTACCCGAATTTTCTCAATGGAGACGGCAGTTACCTTGAGGCTGAGGGAAAACTACTCATAGGCCAGAGGGCTTTTGTCGATCTAGGGGAAACAAATCTAATTAAAGAGATTTTGTTGAGTCGATTTAAAAATTAACGATTTATTTTCACCATGGAAAAATACCATTGGGAAAATACGATTGGGAAAACCGGAGAAGATCTTACTCCGTATTCTCCATGATAAAATATTATTTCTTCTTTCCTTCTTTTTCTTTCTCTTTCTCTTTCTTAGGATCGGCTTTGGAATCCGAAGCTGCAGCATCTTCTATTTTTGGCTCTTCCAGTACTTTGCAAACAACCTCAGAGGTTGTAACACCATTGCAGCTTCCTTGCTGCGCTTCACAATCCTCTTTTACTGCATTATCGAAATTTTTCTTTGCAGCAAAGCCAAGCTTTGCATATGCAGGACTAAGAGTTATATATTTTTGAGACATACAGCCTGTTAAATCTTCATGGGCACTCTTACAGGATAAAACTGCTTCTCTTTGATTGTTAGTTATAAGATTCGTTAGCGTTTGTTTCGCTGCCTCTTCCGTTAATCCCTTTACATGAAGAGTGGTCCAGTGCTCTTCCTTCTCTAAACTATCCTTAATCTTGGCTTTCCACTTGTAGGTCATGGTGGTTGAACACATAAACTCAGCTAACAGAACTCCAGGAAAGAGTAAAAAAGTTACTAGAAAAATTCTTAGGTGAAATTTGCTCATAATCAAACTTTTTTCAAAATAGACCAGTATTTTTATGGTTCTAAGTTATAAAAATACAAGCCTAACATACTATAATTCTTAGCAATACTGTCTTAAATCAGCCTACGGGAATCAAACATAAAAATCTGATGAATAAACCTAAACGACTCGCGTCATAATTTAAGTAAACAATAACCTACTTAACTGTTAATTACTAAACGAAGTTTTACAATGAGTAACGATTTATCTCTAAATGAATTTTACGGAGATCACTCTCAGAATTCAACCGGATCCCCCGAGAGAAACTTACTTATGTCTGTTCTCGAAAGAGCGATCCTAGATTACACAGGAAATGATCCTGAACTCTCTGGAGACGCGAGATCCTGGCTTTTTGATAATAATATAGAAGAGCAAGAAACAGAGGAATTTTCTTTTCCTTGGCTCTGCCAACAATTAGATTTAAATGTTGCTAAGGTATTAACCAAGATTAAGCTCATGCCTCGTAGAGGAAATAGCCATGTAGCTCCTTGGTATATGCCTAAAGTAGCAACCCATTAAGGATAAAGATTTTTGCATAGCTAACAGCCTCAATCACTACTGTGCCGCCCCGATGGAAATAACTCTCCCGGGGCGGTTTTTTTTAGATCTCCGCAAATATCACTGAAATCAAATATATAGTGTTTTTCAAAAGTCTTTACCAAATCACAAGATATGGCAATGGAGACTAAGTCAAATCTTGTTTCTTGTTAACCCTTCGGGTTAGCTATGATTTTT
>JAWXBT010000350.1:0-3343 GCA_034440315.1 bacterium | reverse complement strand
TCCCTCGATATCGGTCATGTAGTGCAGTAAAAACAGGGATGGCTCTGTTAGAAAATATGCATTTGATGCAACATTTTTAAGCATACTTTTGCCTTCTTCTCTCACCGATTGATCGGTTTTGAAAGCAAGTAGTTCTTTAGCAAACGAAGGACGATAACTTCCAAGAATAATAAAAATTAAAGAGGCAAAAGCCAGAGCGATAGGAAGCTTTGATTTAACCGCAAAATATTGAAGCTTCATGCAAAGAGCGACAATAAGACTTGCAAGGCAAATGCCGATAGATAAGATAAGAACTAACCAAGGATCGGGATGCCAGCCAGCAAAAAAAATCCAATTTGAAATCCCTACGGCCAGAATCGTATAGCCAGTTACTGAGGAGCTATATAGAAGTAGGCACATTCCTAGAAAAGCTAAAATCATTTCTTGAAGAGGTATTTCTTTTGTAAGTGTTTTAAAATCTTTGGATATTCTCTGCAAAATGTTTTCATTGAAAATAAAAAAATTAGATTCGATTGCAGTTGGAATATTACCTTGAGCTTCTGTACTTCGAACCTTCCAGTCTCTTTGATTAGTTATTAAATTATAAAATCTTTCAAAATTAATGACCTGACCAGTATTGAGCGGAGGTGTTGTTTGGGCCCGTAATGGAATGTAGAGGTAAACCGAAGCTCCAAGAGTAAAAAGCAAAATTGCTCTAACTAAAAATGGAACAATGCTTCTGAAATATATCAAAAGAATTGGCAATATTAGCAAGTAAGCTAAAACAATTGAAATATGATTGCCTAGAAATAACCCAGCTAGAAATGCAGTTATATGGAGAAATCTTTTATCTTTTGTGTAAAGCCAATGAAGAAAAACAATTAGTAAAATTTCTAAAGTTACTAGATTTAACATATAAACTTCGGCCTGATATGCCTGGCGTAAGAAAGCCGAAGAGAAACTCAAAGTTAGAACTGGTATTAAAGAGCAAATATTTGCAAGCCTGATAGGAGCGTTAAATGATTTCAAAATTATTTTGTTACATAAGACATATGCAAGAGCTAAGCTTAGTGAAGCTAAGAATGTAGAAAAAAGATTGACTCTCCAGGGGATCGCTCCAAATGGAATGTGAGTGAAAATATTTGCAAGTTGTGAATAGAGGGGGAATCCTGCTGGATGTGCAATATCAAGATAAGTTGCACTTAGAACAAACTCTCCAGAGTCTCTCCAGTAAGCAGTTGTTGGTGTAAACCAACTGAATAAAAACCAGAAGATAAAAAATAGAAAGTAAGGAATCGGCCTCATTGAAATGACATAATCATAGCTAACACTTTTGTGGAAGGGGGCGAACGATTACTGGAGTCCACCATTATCACTATCCCAAGTCCATGTTTGCATCGATTGGGGATGTGAAGCAGTCATAATGAAATATTGAGTTCCGACGGCAGTTGTTGCCATTGAGATCCCTTTTGAAACTCGAAGTTCAGGAAGGACAGCAGCGCATCCAGTTGAGTCAGCACAAGATTTATAAATACTCCAGTCTATGAAATATGCATCTTGAGCAGTGGCGGCACTAACAAGGTCGGCTTTTGATCGAGCATCAAAGGCTCGACGTTGATATTGATTGAATTGTGGTATTGCAATTGAAGCAAGAATCCCGATAATTCCTATCGTCACCAGCAGTTCTAACAACGTAAAACCTTTTGACTGCTTCATACCTGCCTAAATTGGTGAGGTTCTATAAAGTTGCAGGATAATTGTTGCCACATTTTCTACTGCAAAGTGGGTGGGCCATCTGAAATGCCCCACCCACCCATTTTTATGCTCTCCACTTCAAGTTATGGAGACACACGGTACTACTGATTCTAAAGTAAGAATCAATCCAATACTATTGTAGACCACCATTTGAGCTATTCCATGTCCATGTAGAACCAGTTCCACTTGGATGACGTGATGTAGCTGTAAAATATGTGGTAGCTTTTGTACCTGAGATAACAACACCTTTTGAAGCAATGAATCCAGGAAGAGCTGTTTTACATGCAGCTGCGTCAGCGCATGTTTTGTATGCTTCCCAGTCAACGAAGTAAGCTTCTTCGGCTGTTGCCAATGAAGTGATGTCGCTCTTAGAACGAGCATCGAAAGCTCTCTGTCTGTAAGACGAGAACTGTGGAATAGCGATAGCGGCAAGAATACCGATAATAGCCACAACAACTAACAATTCAATTAATGTAAAACCGTGCTCTCTTCTCATAACTGCAATCCTCAAAGTATATATTTTTTAACCTTAATTAAGCCTTTCAATCTGTCTTGAAAAAAAAGGCATCCCATTTCTGGAAGCTTCCAGCCTCCCATTAAGAGCAAATCGGATGCCAAAGGAAAAATATTAAGGATATTTTTCTAAAAGGAATAATATTAGTTACTTAGGTCCATAAGACACTGAAATATCTAATTAAATCCCCTACCTGCTAAGAATTCATGGAAACTGATTTCCTACTGGTATGCACCAATTTGCACACTAATTTAGAGTTAGCTTTAAGATGCAGTATGAATTTTATAGTTTCAGAATATAAAGAGTAATTTTATGAGCTGATTAGATAAGTTAAAGGGAGACCAATTGATGCAACTGGTCTCCCTGAAAGTAATTACTATTAAGTTAAGTATTACTGTAGACCACCATTCGAACTATTCCATGTCCAAGTTGAACCAGTGCCACTTGGATGCCTCGAGGTGGCAGTAAAATATGTTGTAGCTTTTGTTCCAGATATTACTACGCCTTTTGAGGCAATGAATCCCGGAAGAGCTGTCTTACATGCTGCTGCATCAGCACAAGTTTTATATGCTTCATAGTCTACGAAATATGCCTCTTCGGCAGTTGCTAAGGAGGTAATGTCGCTTTTGGATCGAGCATCAAAAGCTCTTTGTCGGTAAGATGAGAATTGAGGAATCGCGATCGCCGCGAGTATTCCGATAATTGCCACTACAACTAATAGTTCGATCAATGTAAAACCTTGCTGTTTCTTCATATAGTAATTCCCTAGGAAAATATTAAAAATTCTAGCCCTTTCAAACAAACGAAAGTTCATACCGATCTTGGTAAAGCTAGCGCATAAAGCAATGAAGCAATTGAAATGCCAAAGTAGGAAATGATTGATAATTCTAGAATAACTCTAAGACTAGAAATTTTTCTTATGCACTTAAAAGGATCGGGTTTCCCTTAGCCATGTAAATAAGTTCATAGTGTTTATATAGTGTTTTCCAAAAGTCCTTGCCGAATCACAAGATATGGCAATGCAGACTAAGTTAAATCTTTTTTCTTGTTAACCCTTCGGGTTAGCTATGATTTTTGAAAATGAAAAACACTATT
>JAWXBT010000349.1:0-4706 GCA_034440315.1 bacterium | reverse complement strand
GTGAAAAGACAAATAAAAAAGAGTTGCGCAAAAATCAAGAATTAGAAATTCGAGGAGCACGGGAGCATAACTTAAGAAACATAGATCTTTCTGTACCATTGAATGAACTTGTAGCTTTCACTGGAGTTTCAGGTTCAGGTAAATCTTCTATTGCAAAAGATATTATTTATGCTGAAGGTCAGAGAAGTTATCTTGATTGCCTATCGCCTTATGCCAGACAATTTATAAAGGAATTGAAACAACCTGACATAGATTCAATTTCAGGTGTTCCTCCCACGATTTGTGTTTATCAACATACTTTTCAACCAGGGTTCAACTCAACAGTGGGAACCATGTCTGAAATCTATAATTATTTAAGATTACTTTACTCAAAAATTGGCCTTCAATATTGCCCAGATCATACCGATGAAGTGATTTCACCAATGTCAGCTGCTGATATTTGTGAAGACATCCTCTCTAAATCAGCTACGCAGATTAAAATCTTAGCACCAGTTATCAAAGGAAAAAAAGGTCTTCATAAAGGAATCTTTGAAAGAGCCCAACAACTTGAAATCACATCTGTCAGAGTTGATGGTAAATTCTCAAATCCAAGTAAATTATTACAAGGCCTTGAGAAATCTAAACAACATACTATTGAATATGTTCTAGCAAGCTTTTCTAAGAAAAACGCCACGAAAGATCTAGTTGAGGAAGTGGTTAATCAATCCCTAAGTATTGGATCTGGATCAGTTATTGTTATCTTAGATCAGGAAGAAAATATTTATAGTACTGAAAGAACTTGCCCAATCTGTCACCGTGGATTTTTAAAACCAGATCCCGAAGATCTCTCATTTAGCTCAAGAAGGGGCAAATGCTTATCCTGTGAAGGTTCTGGATTTGTAAACGAAAAGACATGTACCGATTGCAAAGGTAGCCGATTAGCAGAATTGGGTAGAAATTTACGAATTAAAAAACAAAGCATCCACGATCTCAGTCTTTTAAAACTTAAAGTTTTAAGCCAATTCCTGGCAAATTTAAAATTATCATCTCGTGAAAAATCCCTTTCAGAACATATTATCTCCGAAGTTCAAACACGGATAAGACTAATGATTGACTTTGGACTTGAATATCTTCCACTTGCAAGGTCCTGTCGAACACTTTCTGGTGGAGAACTACAACGATTACGTCTTGCAACCGCCCTAGGTGCAAATCTAAGTGGTGTAATGTATATTCTTGATGAACCTTCCTCAGGACTTCATCCTTTTGATAATAGAAAAGTCATTGCAAAACTTTCTGAACTAAAATCATTAGGTAATTCACTTTTAGTAATCGAGCATGATCCTGAAACAATTCTTTCTACTAATCACGTAATCGATGTTGGCCCAGGAGGAGGTAAGCATGGGGGAAATATTATTTATCAAGGTCCTACTGCAGGATTATTAAATTGCAAAGAATCTATCACTGGAAACTTCCTCAAAAAAAATAAATTACCGAATATCTCTATACAAAGTCCCTTGAAATCCCATGATAAAATTAAAGTCACAGGATCGTTAAATAATATAGATAATATAAATATTGATTTTCCACTTAATTCACTTATCTGTGTAGCCGGAGTCTCCGGAGCAGGGAAGAGCACATTGGTTCAAGGAATGCTCGCTCAAACTATGCTTGAGGGTAACAAGAAAGAACTTACTTGGAAGAGAAATAACGTTACCGTTGAATCAACTACCCATATTTCAAATATATTTGTAATTGATCAAAAGCCATTAGGTAAAAATATTCGTTCAATTCCAGCTTCCTACTTAGGAATTTGGGATGAAATAAGAAAAGTATTTGCCATGACGCCGGAAGCAAAAGCACGAGGTTGGACTGATTCATTTTTCTCTTTTAATTCTGGTAAAGGTCGTTGTACTGAGTGTAAGGGACTAGGTGAGATCGTTCTAGAAATGAATTTTCTGCCTACAGCTAAAATACCGTGTGAAAAATGCAGGGGCATGCGATATACAGACGAAGCTTTAACTGTAAAATATACTGACTTAAGTATGGCTGATATCTTAGCCATGACTATTGAAGAAGCAAAATTTGTATTTGCCAATCACAAAAAAATTCACAAAGTTCTAAGTACTGCCAACGATCTCGGAATAGGGTACATCTCTCTTGGTCAAAGCACTGGTACCCTTTCTGGGGGCGAAGCACAAAGAGTTAAATTAGCTTTAGAGCTTGCTCGTCCTAAAAAAGATAATGCAATCTATATTCTTGATGAACCGACAGCGGGTCTTCATATTGCTGATGTATCTAAACTTGTTTCTGCTCTTAAAAATCTTGTAGAACATGGTCATACTGTCATTGTTATTGAACATGACGAGATGGTAATTAAAAATAGTCATCATATTATCGAGCTCGGACCAGATGCTGGTGAGGGTGGTGGACAGATTACCTTTAATGGAAATTATGAAAGCCTGACTAAATCAAAAAGTTCCTGGGGAGAACTACTTAGACAAAAAAAGTCATCTCTTGATTACTCGAATAGTCATTCTAGTGAAGTGATCAAAAATCTTTACTAACTACGATATACAGCAACCTCAGTTTAAAAAAACTAACACCTAATCAAAACACTGATTTTACAAAATCTATTAGTTAGTAAAATTATCCATGGTAGAGTTCAACCAAAGTTGAAATTGTGAGAGTGGTAGTTTTATGGCAAGAGTGCTTGTCGTTGATGACGAACAATCTGTTCAGCAGATTTTAAAATCATTCCTTGAGATTGATGGTCACCATGTAGTTACTGCTAACAATTATGATGATGCCATATCTTTTCTCGACCATAGCAGTACAGATCTTATTGTTACGGATGTTTATTTAGGCAAAAAAACAGGCCTAGAAGTTTTAAATACTGTCAATGAGACTCAACCAAACACTCCGGTAATTGTAATAACAGGACAACCAAATCTTGATACTGCTGCTTCTTGCGTTAGAGCCGGAGCCTTTGATCTCCTTCAAAAGCCGATTGATCAATCAAACTTTATTGATGCAACCCGTAGAGCCATAAAAGAATCACGACGCAGAAGAAAAGTTGGCGAACTTACATTAGAGAATCGACGTCATAGAAAAGAATTAGGCCAAACAGTCGAAAGGCAAACAATTGAAATTGAACGTGCAACTAAAGCTTTAATAAAAAGTGAACAGCGGTATCGGACACTCGTTTCAGCAGTACCTGAGATACTTTTAGAATTCGATCGAAATCACAAATGTATTTGGTACAATGATGTAGCAATAAGATTCTTTGGTGACTCGATATACAATAGAGAATTAACTGAACTTTGCGTAATTTCCTCAGAAGAAGAATCCTTCAATCAAAAAGTTTCTTCAATGTCAAAAAGCTCGCAAGGTTTTGTTCAGTTAAAATGCCATACCTTGAGAAAAGATCGTGAAGAACGTTGGATTTCTTGGACAATAAAGCCTTTATATAAAGTATCTGGCGACTATTACGGCCTTCTGGCTACAGCCAGAGATATCACAGAGATGGCGCGTCTCGAGGAACAAGTACGACAAAAAGCTAAGCTTGAAACAATTGGACAACTCGCTGGAGGAGTCGCTCATGATTTTAATAATATTCTTGGAGCAATTCTAGCTCAATCAAATCTATTGGGTCTGTTAGGAGCTAGCACTCCTACTTCTAAACAGGCCATTGAGATTATTGAAAATGGAGTTTTTCGAGCCAAAGAACTAACAGATAAACTTTTAGGATTTGCTCAGTGCGGTAAAACTAAAAACACACCTTTAGATGTCCACTCGATAATTGAAGAAGTAACTTCACTACTTAAAAGAACTCTCGATAAACGAATTGATATTTCAACTTTCTTACGAGCTGACAACTCCGTTATTTTTGGCGATCCCAGTCAAATCTACCAAGTCATTTTGAATCTTACAATAAATGCTAGAGACGCTATTAAACATAAGTTTTCAGATCAGCCCACTCCTTTGATGGCAGGCGAAATAAAAATTGAAACCACACTCATACAAGGATCCGATCTTACTTCAAACCACTCTAAAGATAAGTATCTAAGAATTTATGTGACTGATAACGGAACTGGGATCTCAAAAGACATTAGAGAAAGAATATTCGAACCATTTTTTACAACAAAAAAATCAAGTGGAAATTCCGGCATGGGATTGGCAATGGTGTACGGAATTATTAATAATCACGAAGGTTTTATTAATCTAAAATCATCATTATGTTACGGAACATCCTTTTTTATCGATCTGCCACTCGCAGAAAGAAGTACCAAAGTTGAGTCTATTTTGAAAAATCCAGAAATAACTATTGGTAAAGGTAATATTCTACTAATTGATGATGAAGATCTGGTGCGCTCATCGCTCTCAGCATTATTAAGATCGATCGGATATCAGACCTTTTGTGCGGCAAGTGGAGATGAAGCCTTGGCTGTTTATCAAGAAGTACTCGCTGATATCGACCTTGTTATATTAGATCTTATGATGCCTGGAGTAGATGTAAGCACCTGTATAAAACGCCTGAAAGCTTCAAAACCAAATTTAAAAATATTACTTACTTCAGGTTATGGCCTCAATGAAAAAGCTGAAAGTCTTATGAATGGAGACGCAGATGGATTTATTCAAAAGCCATGTGGAATTGCTGAGCTTTCACAACTTATTTCTTCAAAAATTATTAATTAATTCGATTTTTCAGTGTGATCATTTTATAAACC
>JAWXBT010000348.1:0-9487 GCA_034440315.1 bacterium | reverse complement strand
GCGAGGCTTGGAATCGGTAAGTAGTAAAATCGATAAAGTTGAAAATTTTCTCTTAGTTGATTCTGTTAGCATTACAAAAAACGGAATTAAAGATGGAGCCAAATCTGTTGAGAAAGCTTTTAATAATGCCAAAGATAATATCAAAGATTTTTACGAAAGTAGCACTCAGACGGTAAAAGATAAAATTAATACTGAAATTAGAAGAAGGAAAATTGAATTTCTTACTCGAAACACAGATCGATCTTCGGAAGCTATTAAAGCTGCAGAAAGCTTTTTAGATATTAAGCATAAATTAGAAGAGGCGACGGGTCCATTACAACGTAATAAATTAACCGATTCATTGAATGAACATAGAAGAACTTTACGCCTGGAAGAGAATCTTACACAAGTAAAAGTAGAGATGAATCAAATTGCCGATGAGGTCCTTCAAAGAGGGATTAATGGAGGCAGAAGAAATGATTACCAGCCAAGTGATAGGCTGGGATTTGGTGATACAAGAGTAGTTTCAACCTCATTACCTAAATCTTCTGATGAAGAAAGAGAGAAACAATCGAAAGTTAAAGGAATGGATGATGCAGCTAGAGCATTAGAAGAAGCTTTCAATGCTCCAAGCGCAAAAGTTACCGAAAGAATTCCGGATAATTTTGATGATTTCCTCCAACAGTTAAACTCCTCACCTTCAGTTGAAAAACCTAAACCTCGAAGATCTAGACAACGCTTAGAAAATACCGAAAGTAGCCAAGATTTTGCTTATGATCCTTCAGAAGCATATCGAAAGAGTCTTGAAGAAGGTGGAGATGATATATTTGGCGGCAGCGATGGTGGCAATGGAGGTCCCAGAGGTTCTAATGGTCCATCTTCTACACGAGATGGAGGAGGCAAAGGGCAGAGACGGTTAGTAACGATAGAAGAGACAACTCTAGATTCGAGACCTGGTAGAAGATCGAGACAATCAGATTCACCGAGTGGTCCACAAGCACAAAGTAGAACTTCAAGACAGAATACTGCAAGACAAACTACAGCGGTGGCAGTTTTAGAGGTCCCAATTCAAGAAGGGGCTATAGTTGAAACTCAACCTTACCTTAGACCTGCAAAAGCTAAACCATTAGCTAAGCCAACAATCAAAACCGAACCGATTCCAGCTACAGAACCTACTTTAACTCCTGAGTTGCAGCCAGCAAAACAAGAACAGTCATTAGTAGCAAAGTTGCAACCTCGAATAAAACCGCAAGAACAAATTGAACCACACACAAAATCACAACCTCAATTACGGCCACAACCCTTATATAACGAAAAACCTCTGGCGCATAAACAAAGCATTGAAACAAAAGAGCCAACAAAACGCCGCGATCGATTAAGATTTGGTTTAGATATTTCTGAGGGGCAGTATGATCCGACTTATGCGAATGGTAATAATTTAAATCTTAAGGGAATAAAATTTCATCCTGAGCCTATTAAAAAAGTAGTAGGAGATAGAAGAAAGAGAGTCGTCACAGAAAGAGCTGATATTATTGTTTCAAAAACAATAAAAGTTAAAGATGGTTCAGCTAAAGAATCTCTTTATTTTAGTAAGCCAAGAAGGACAGACTCCAATTTTATATCTCAAGGCTCCGAACATGAAAAAACCGTGGTAGTGAGTGATGTCGAAGTTTCGGATAATCAGGTTGAAAAACTTTCATATGTAAGTGATCAAAGTGATGATCAATAAATTTCTTTATAAAGTATGTGCCACATGATCATTGAATTCCATAAATTTCTTAGCCCAATCAGGCAGAAAATTTCTCGGTAATTTAAAATCAATTGGTTCTCCAGTAATCGGTCTTTTGAACCGAAGACAGAAACTTACTAGATGCAGCGAATCTGATTCTTCACCACCATAAAAACTATCTCCAATAATTGGAAAGCCGACATGCGCGGCATGAATTCTAATCTGATGAGTACGCCCAGTTACCGGTTTGGCTTTAATTAAAGTCACATCGACTTTTTTACCTGATGATAAAGTATGTTCCCCAGTACCCAGAACTTTTAATTGCGTGATGGCTTCCTTGCCATCAGTTTCAACAACTTTCCTCAAAACTGCATGAGTAGGATCATCACCAATAGCTGCATTTACAGTTATTGCGTCCCATTTTGGTTTTCCCACTGTAAGAAAAAGATAGTGTTTTTGAATTAATCTTTTCTCGTAAAGTCTTTGCAACTGATCATGAAATCTTGGTTTAGCACTTACGGCCATAAGTCCAGAAACTCCTGTATCAAGTCTTGAAGGCATATGAATTGTAGTGCCTAGTACTTTTTCAACTTCAGCTTTTAGATATATTTTCTTTTGCTCACGTGCTTGAAAGCAGGGGATACCAGCAGGTTTAAATATTAGACAAAGTTCACCATCATTAAATAAAACATAGTCAGATTTAAATTTTGGAAATTTAGAATCCGGATTTATAAAATCATATTTAGGCTCATAGTATTCAATTCGGCAGGGAGCTTTAAGATCGATATTTTCGGTAACAGCCCGACCATTTAAAAAAAGTCCTCCCCACTCAATCCGTGAGTGCCAACTTTCGGCTGTAATATGAGGGAGTTCCTTATTAAGTGCACTTAGAACATCTTTGGGACAATCCAATTGGTTCAAGTAAACAAATTTGTAGTAACTGCTTGATAAGGCTTCTTTAATTCGAGCAACATTCATATGTTTTTAAGTATACAGAAGTTTGGAAAGTAATTCATCTTTTCAAGATATTATGGCTTTGAACCGTTAATGAGCTCTTTGAATCTAATTTATTGGACGCTGGAGGGAACTCCTTGACGTTCCGGTTGGAATTCGTTTTTTTAGGTTTTCGGGTGGGGGTGTGATACTTTTTTAGGTATCATACCCTTTTAATTTATTTCTGCCCGAGAGATTGTACCGTGAGTTCTAATAAACTTCATTTAGAAAAAAGTCCCTACCTTTTCCAACATAAAGAAAATCCAGTTTGGTGGCAGCCTTGGGGAGATGAAGCATTTAAAGAAGCAAAAAAGCAAGATAAGTTAATATTTTTAAGCATTGGCTATTCAAGTTGTCATTGGTGCCATGTAATGGCCCATGAAACTTTCGAAGATAATCAAGTTGCAGATCTTCTCAATAAGGATTTTATCTCTATAAAACTTGATCGTGAAGAACGTCCGGATGTTGATTCACTATATATGCGAGCAGTCCAAATAATGACTGGGCAAGGTGGTTGGCCACTGACCATGTTTTTAACTCCAGATAAAAAGCCAATTTTTGGAGGCACATATTTTCCCCGTCAGAATTTTATAGGACTTATTTCGCAACTTGCAAATGGTTGGCAAACAGATCGAGAAAAGATTTTAGAATTTGGTGCGCAGCTTCATCAAATAATTTCTGAAAGTTCCAAAAATGGAGAAGAAAATAATTTTGAAATTAACGAAGCTTCCTTTTCTAGCTATGTTAAAGAAGCTTTATCCGCCTTCGATTCTGAATTTGGTGGATTTGGATCCGCGCCGAAATTTCCACCTAGTATGTCTTTAAATTTACTTTTAAGAATATACAAAAGAACTGAAGATAAAAAGATTCTTCAAATTATAGAAAAAACTCTTCAAGCCATGGCAGCTGGTGGCATATACGATCATGTTGGTGGCGGATTCTCAAGGTATTCTACAGATCAAAAATGGTTAATCCCGCATTTTGAGAAGATGCTCTATGACAATGCCCTTTTAGCCAAAGTTTACTTTGAAGCTTATCAAGTTACTCAATCTCCAAAATATAAAGAGATTGGTTCGGAGATCCTTCGGTTCTTGATACGAGAGATGCAAAATGAGGAACAAGGCAAAGAGGGTGGATTCTATTCGGCACTTGATGCTGATACCGAAGGAGAAGAGGGAAAATTCTATGCTTGGACAATAGAAGAATTAAAAACAACTTTAGAAGATTCAGATTTTGAAAAACTATGTGAACTTTACAATATTCCTGTTCAGGGAAATTTCGAGCATGGCAAAATTGTTATTTCTTTAAAAGAATTTCAGCCAGGAATCTTAAAAACAACACAACAACAAAATATCTTAAGTATTCTATATAATGCTCGGGCCAAACGAACCTTGCCTTTTCGTGATCAAAAAATAATTTCAGAATGGAACGGACTAGCTATTGAGGCTTTTGCACTTGGCTTTGAAGTTAGTAACGAACATGAATTTTTATCAGCCGCCACACGTGCTGCCACCTTTTTTGAAGACAGATTGTGGAAAGATAATGAAATAATCAGAAGATATTGTGACGGAGAGGCTCGATTTAATGGAGTCTTAAATGACTATGCTTATATAATAAGCGGATTACTTGGCTTATATCGGGCCACGTTCAAACCGCATTACTTAGATTTAGCAACTTTAATTCAGAAGAAGCAAGATTCACTTTTCTGGAGTAAGCAAAGTGGTGCATATCTTACTTCGAACGATCAAGAGACATTGCCTAGAGCTGAATTCTTTGATGAAGCAATTCCCAATGCAAATGGAATCTCTGCCCTTAATTTACAAAAGCTTTACACCCTAACTTTGAATTTAGAATTTAAAGAAAAAGCTAAATCAATTTTAGAAAGAAGTCTTGTATACATTAAAAAATATCCAATGGGAGTCGCGACAATTTTATCTGCCCTTGATATGTGGACAGACACAACTCGGCATTTAGTAATAGAAGAGGGGAGTAATGATCAAACTGCAGATAGACAATTTCTACCTGAATTTCACAAAATCTTTTGTCCAAATTTAGTGATTTCATCTAAAAAATCGAATGCCGTAGAAACTACATATTCATTGTGTGATGAACTTGGTTGTCGATCACCAACAAAGGATACAGAAAAGATATTTTCCGAAATATCTCGAAGTAAAAATTTAAATTTAGATATTTGACTTTTATTATGCGAGCCCTCTTACTATTCGACATTGATAAAACTTTGATCATTGGTAAATACCGCGATGGATGGCCGACTGCTGCAGCTCTTAAGTCGGTTTTTGGTCGTGAACTTGAAGTTACTTTGGTTCCTACTGATGGATTGACCGATCGAGAAATTGTTTGGCGGATATTACAGGCCAATCAGATCAAAGATCTCATTACTGAAGATTTAATGGATCAAGTGCTTTATAATTTAATTATTGAATTTGAGAAAAGATTAAATTCGTATGAGATTACTGTATTACCTGAAACAAAGGAGTCTTTATCTTTTTTAGAGAAAGAAAATTTCTTACTAGGTCTTGTAACAGGAAATTGTGAAAGAATTGCTCAGTTAAAACTTACTAAAGCTGATCTTTGGCAGCATTTCTCTTTTGGAGGTTTTGGTGGCCATAGTAGGGATCGTTCAACCTTGGTGTTAGAAGCAATAAAGAAAGCAAAAGATCTTCATGGGTTTTATAATCCGGCTCAAACCTTTGTAATAGGTGATACACCTAATGATATTCATGCCGGTATTAAGGCAGGTGTTAGGACGATTGGTGTAGCTACTGGAATATTTTCGAAAGAGGAGTTATTGCAGGCAGGATCAGAGAGAGTTTTTGACCATATAGTAGGTGTTAGAGAGAGTTTAAGAGATTAAGATGTAGGAGAGTTGATTGACCTGGCTAAAAGATATATTATTTCATTTATTATTCGATTATTCGAAACTTAAGCAGTTAATGCTAAAAAGGATTACTATGAAATCTATCTACCTATTTGTTATTTGCTGCTTGGTTTTGATCACACCTAAAGTAACAACAGCCCAAGTTATTAATTCGCTTTCTCCAACAAGTGAATTTTTATGTATTGATTTAGCTCAGGGAGATAATCAAGTAGGGCGAACTACCTCAACAGGTTATGAAATAGTTAGTGCTGCAGCAGTTAGAAAAATCTTAAAGAAAAAACGTGCAAAATTACAGGATAAAATCGCAGCAATTAAATCTGTTAAACAAGCAGTCAAAGCGGGGGACATCCCCGAAAATTTAGATTTGAAACTTTTAAAAGGTTTTATTAAAAGTTTTGGAACTGGAGAGAAATTTTTAGGCAATAAAGCAGACAAGCTCGAAATACTAAATTCTAATCTTCTGATTGCCAAAGGACTCCTACTATTAGTCAATCAGGAACTCCAAGCTCTAAGTCTGTGTGAGAGTAATGTAGAGAACGATCCAACTCCTGGCACATATGCAGCGCAAATTTTTGTTGCAAGACACACCAATGGAACCCCTTTTCAAGTCGTGGCTGTTCTTGTTGAATTAGAAAATCAAGTTAACAGTGGAAAATATTGCATAAAGAAAGGTAATTCTCCCGCCTATCCGCCGGCACCATTCTCGGGCTTAAGTTTTAGTTCGAATCCATGCTCTTCTCCAGGTTGTGAAGGAATACTCGGGCCAAACAAAGTTGGATTAAAAGTTGGTGGATATTCTTGGGCATCAACTCCATCTGAAGATGAAGTAAATGCAGCTGTAGGTCAACTTTCAGCAGAATTTAACGAATCGTTTCAAGTGCGCGCCAAGATTCCATCGAATCAATCTTGTCCTTATATATTTGGTGAATAGTTATTTATTTTATTATTGATAGAAGTTTTTCATTTGAACTTCACTGCCGGCATATTAAAAAATGATTAATACGGCAGAATTATCCTTAAACAAAGTCACTATAGAGGGTGAGGAATCAACACCAAAAACTATTGGTGTAACACGAATTGAGCGATTATTACTTGAAGCACCACTTCAAATGGCTTCTTTAAAATCTGCTATTGATTATCCGGAATATTTCGGAGGAATAGTAACTAAACGTAATTTTCCTTATAGGCAGAGCGACGAAGAAAAATTCGCCGCTGCTTCACAGATTTATGATCAATGCACCTCTTTCTCAGTTTTAATTGTAAGCATTGGCTCAAATAAAAATTTAGAACGAGCGATTAATCAAGGGACATCTTTAGTTTCAAGACTTAGAGATCAATCAGATCTTTCAGATCGGCCAACTACTGTTGGAATTGCGCTAATTGGTCCCGATATATTAGCTGTTATTAATGCAGGCGATTCTAAAGAAGCTATTTACGAACGAGTTGAAAGAAACAGTTTATCTAATATTTTGATTCGACCGGTTACTCCTGCAGAAAATGTAGATGAATATATCAACGTCTTTACAAAATTAGATTTTGATAAAGATCCAATTGATAGTTTAATTCCTCTAGCCGAGATTGCATTGGTTTGTGAAAGAAATAGTGATTATGAGTTGGATTCTGGGCAGCGCAGTAGGATCTTGGGACATTTTGAAAGGATCTCCACAACGAGTAAACTCCTTCTAGATCCTTCCAATTCCGATGTCCTAAATGAATTAACTAAATTAGTGAAGCGATTATCAGAAACTGATCGTTGGAGCTTTTCAGATATACAAAGATTATCTGCCATTGGTAATAATTTTTATACTCATAAAGATCAAGGAACTTCTATAGTGGATGGGCACGGAGAAAAGCTCAATCCCTTTTTATCTCAAGCTGAACTAGAAGCTGATTTAGCAGAGCTAGCCCTACCTAGAAATGGAGTTGAAATACCTTCATTACAACATGTGCTTAAGGCTATGCAGGAGCAAGCTCGTAAAGTAATACCTCAATGTGGATTTTATGAGCAGCAATCTTTAGTCTCTTTCAAAAAAGCAATATTAAGTATGAGGGAATCTGAGTTTAGAAATTGTTTTGGTCTTACTAAAGCAAATGCTAATAAAATGCTTCCACAAATAAAATCTCCAGAGATCGCTTTTTATGTTCCTAGAAGTGGTGGTTATTCTGCACAAGCCGCATGGCATAACGCTCAAACTTTGGCTGATAAACATCATATTTCTTTTATAGTGCCGATGTTTAATCATGTTTCTGTTTTTAATCCGCAATAACCTTGTAATGAAGAAGAAGGTAAAAAATACATGCAGCCATTAATAATCTATCATCGAGGCAGACATGGAAATGTCACTGGTAAGATAATTCCTGAAAATAGCCTTGAGGCTTTTGAACTTGCTATCCAAGAGGGTGCCGATATGATCGAGTTTGATGTGCAAACTGGTCTTAAAATTGCACACGATCCGGCAAAGGAGTCAGTACCAACTCTATCAGAGGTATTAGATTTAGTTGGGGGACGGTGTGCAATCAATGTTGAGATTAAAAGTCCTAGCGCAGCCTACGATACAATAAAATTAATTCGTGAAGCTCTATCAACTAGTCGCTGGAAGGCTGAACTGATTATATTGTCATCTTTTCATCATGAGACTGCTATCTTTTGTAAAAAATCATTACCTCAATTAAAAGTTGGTGCAATTAATGATGGAGTGCTTTTAACTCCGTACATCGAGCTACTAAAGAAAGAAGGCATAGATAATTTGCATATTGATTGGGCCAATGTGTACATGGATCTTGAAGCAGGGAGCACCATGTTAAGTACGGCTCGAAAAAACAAAATGCAGATCTGGGTCTGGACTGTAAATTCAATTGAGGTTTTTAAGAAAGTTAAAGATTACGGTGTGCAGGCGATTTTTACAGATCGACCGGAGTTGATGAGAAATCTAACTCGGTCTTAAGAAACAGCTATGCAGCAAGTGAAGATTTTTTTGGAAAATAAGGTTTAATCTGTGCAAATCTTAGTGCGCCTTTCTGTGTTTCTTTGTTGCCATATACCTTGTTCAATCTTTGCGTAAGGGCATCTAAATAAGAATGTGGATCCCTCATTGAGCGAAAGCAGGCTAATTCGATTATCTTTGGTAAATGGTGAAAATGTTTATAAGCCGCATCATCTTTTATGGACTGAATGTTGCTGAGAATAGTGTTGACAGCACCTAAAGGATCTTCTCGATTTGAAAAGGCAAGTCGTAGAAGAAAACTTTTATTCTTTAGAAGATCAGCACAAGCAGGATTTCGAAGTAATTCTAAATATCTTTTTTGTGAAGCTAAAAGAATTTCTTTAGCTTCGATTTTCATTGCTTTTTCATCCGTAGACGATAAGTTTGCAGCAGCCTCTAAAAGTATTTTATTCCGTTTTTGAAAGAGCTTAAGCTCTGGGTCATCTTTGAGAACATTATATACCCGCCAAACTTTCCCGAGAAAATCTTCAGTTGTGTTCGGATGGGAAAAGGCCGCTAATCGAACGAGCCATTTATTATTGACAAGATGACTAAATTCTTCTTGGCCAAGTATAGTCTGTTCCTTTAGCAAGGCGTCAGTTAAAAACTTTTTTGGATCTTTAGGATGATTACAAATTGAAGCTACGACTAGTTTGGGTGTCTCATGTAAATCAGCAAAATCAGGATCTGATAATATCTCATTGAAAGTAGATAGTATTTTATCTGCTTTTCCTTTCAAAGATTTTGTAGTCTTTGATGCTATTCTAATTGCATCGGTGGTTGACAAATTCAGAGGTGAAAATTTCTTTGTTGTTAATAAATAATCTACGTTTGCCACAACTTTTTCTAGATGCTTTTCAACACCTGAATGAACATGAGTAAAGAAGGCTTCTAGAATTAGAG
>JAWXBT010000347.1:0-3355 GCA_034440315.1 bacterium | reverse complement strand
CTCAGATTGAAATAAATCAAGAGGCTTAAATAGACAGGTAAGAATCTATGTTAAGTTTGATTAAACAGATAATCATAATTACTTTGATGCTCTTTGTAGCATCTGCTCAAGCACAGCATCCTGTTGAAGTTCAAAAACAAGCGGCTAGTGGAGATTATATGGCTGCATTAGCAACATTTAAGCGCATGCCTTCAAGAGTGGCCACAACAGCATCTGCGGTAGCAGCTGCAAAAAGTGCATGGTCGTTAGGTTTAGCAGAAATAGCAAAAGAAGAATTTGATCATGCTCTTAATATAGCAAGTATTAAAAATGATATTTCTGATTCTGAAAAA
This sequence comes from bacterium, assembly GCA_034440315.1. Taxonomy (GTDB): domain Bacteria; phylum Bdellovibrionota_C; class UBA2361; order UBA2361; family J135; genus JAWXBT01. The sequence continues at coordinate 3,023 of JAWXBT010000347.1, read as the reverse complement.
GCTAGAATAATTTTCTCCCGTGGGATTGTCGAATTTCAAGATCAAAATTATCAAAGTTCCATAGTCTATGCTGAAAAAGCCGTTGAGTTAGTTAGTGAAGTAGGGCCACTTCGTTCTGAAATCAACACACTTTGGGCTGAGAGCTTATTAAAACTCAACAAGCAAAATCTTGCAGAATTAAAACTTTTAGAAGCACTTAATGGAGTTAGAGCGGAGAGTAAGGGGGATCTTCATTTTCTTTTAGCAACATGTCAGATGCAATTAGGTAAGTTAGATCAAGCGAAAAAGAATTTTGAATCAATTCCACTTAGGCATTTAAAAGGTCCAATCGCTATTCGAGGATTAGCTAATATCGCTTTTGAAACTGATAAATATGAGGAATCAATATTTTGGCTGAATAAAGGTCGTCAAGAATTTGAAGATGCTTTTTTGGATAGTTGGGTAGATTACGCATTAGTTAAGTCTTATGGAGAATTGCAAGATTTAGATAAATTGAAAGAAACATATGATGGGGCAATAGGTAGATATGCTCCTTCTGACTCCTGGTTGATTCTACTTCAAGCCATTGCCGAGCAGTATCTTTGGCAATCAAATTCCAAGTCTAAAAATACCACAGGGGAGTAACTGATAGTGCAAGAACATAAAATAATCTCTCAAATTGATGTTGCTCCTAATGGAGTTGTTAACCAAACAACATTAATGAGAGCATTTGAAAATTTTAAAGAAGCAAGTTCTAGACTTGAAGAGCGGTATGAATCTTTAAGAATTGAAGCAGAGTTCTTGAAAAAAGAACTTCAGAAAAAAGAGCTTGAGGTTCGAAGAGCCGAGAGAATGGCTGTTCTGGGCCAAACTGCCGCTGCTCTGGCTCATGAAGTAAGAAATCCATTGGGAGCAATTCGATTATTCTCTTCATTACTTCGCGAAGATATCCAGAGCATGCCTAAGTCTCTTGAATTGGTAGATGAGATTGATCGTAGTATTTCAAGTCTTGACGGTGTTGTTTCTAATATTTTGCAATTTGCAAAAGAGACAGAAATCGCCCTTTCTCCAGTCAATTTAAATTCATTGCTCTATGATCAAGTTTCTTATTTTAAAAAAATGGATCGAGAGGGTAAAATTAACTTTACTTTAAAACTATGTGAGCATGCCTTCGTCATTGGTAATGCAAAGTTATTAGGGCAAGTATTTTACAACCTGTTTCTTAATTCAGCTCAAGCAATGGGATTTAAAGGCGAGATTATAATCAAAACGAATTTATTGAGTAATGAAAAGGAAAATTCTTTGATTTTACTTCTTAATGATAGCGGGCCAGGAATTCCAGTAGAACTTTTACCTTGCCTTTTTGAACCATTCGTTACCGGACGTGAAGAAGGTACTGGCTTGGGCTTAGCGATTGTGAAAAAAATTCTCGATCAGCATAAAGCTTCGATTTGTGTGGAAAACAATGATGGTGCTGAATTTAAAATAAAGTTTTCAATTGGTTTTAATGAAATGAGGCTGTGAAGATTATGAAAGAACACATTAAAATACTTGTTGCTGACGATGAACCTCAGATGCAACTTGCCCTTAAGACTACTTTAAGTAGGAAAGGTTATGAAGTGGAGATTGCAGCAAATGGTCGAGTAGCTGCGGAAATGATCGAATCAAAAGAATTCGATCTAATCGTATCTGATCAACGAATGCCTGAAATGTCAGGTCAAGAGTTACTTGAGTTGATGCAAAAGAAAGAAGCAAAAATTCCTTTTATAATGATCACTGCTCACGGAACGATAGATCAGGCTGTTAAAGCTATGCAACTAGGTGCTGCTGATTTTATTACAAAACCTTTTTCAGCAGAAGATCTTTTATGTTTAGTTGAAAGAGTCTTGAGTCCTGAATCTAAGCAGTTTCGAGCCCAAACAAAAAAAGAAGACTCAAAGCGTAGTAATCCCATAGTTAGTAACGATCCTCGAATGATTAAAATCTTAGAAGTTGCTGAGGCTGTTGCTAAAAGTGATGCAACTGTTTTAGTTCAAGGAGAATCAGGCACAGGTAAAGAGGGAATCTCTAGATTTGTTCACATGATGAGTCCAAGAAGCAAGCAACCCTTTATCGCTGTAAATTGTGCGGCTCTTCCTGAAAATCTTTTAGAGAGTGAACTCTTTGGACATGAAAAAGGAGCATTCACAGGAGCTCAAAGTTCAAAACAAGGTAAATTTGAGCTTGCTCATGGAGGAACAATTTTGCTTGATGAAATTTCAGAGATGGAGTTGGGACTTCAAGCCAAACTTTTAAGAGTTTTGCAAGAAAGAGAAGTTGATCGAGTTGGCGGGAAAGAGCCAATTAGTATCGATGTCAGAGTTATTGCCACAACAAATCGAAACTTATCACAAATGGTTAAAGAAGGAAGATTTAGAGAGGATCTTTTCTACCGTCTTAATGTCATTCCAATTACATTGCCACCACTCCGTGAAAGACGTGGGGATATCCGCTTGCTTGTACAACACTTTATGAAACATTTTTTGGGGGAAAAGGCTCCAGCATTAACTGAAGCCGTTGTAATTGCACTTGAGAACTATCAATGGCCTGGGAATGTTAGAGAACTTCAAAATGCTGTACAAAGAGCAGCAATTTTGGCTGCGGGAAATTCTCCAAGTACATCACATTTTTTTATATCTGATGTTTCTAGCAGCAGAACATTGAGTGATCAGATAACAGTTGAAAAAGAACCAAATCTGATGAACTTAGCACCAGTTTCTATTCGCTCTGGTATGACAGTTCATGAGATGGAAAGAAATCTCATATTGGAGACATTAAGAACAACTGGAGATAATCGGACAAGAGCCGCTGAACTATTGGGAATTAGTATCAGAACTCTGAGAAATAAACTTAATGAATATGGCTTGGGGCAGCAGCAACGTCAGAATCAAGAATAGTACAGTCAATATTTTGGCATATAAGGCTTGTTAAAATGGCTAACTATTTGAAAATAGTAAGTTTTAATAGCCAGGATCTCTGCATAAAGTTTGCAACTATCTTTTGTG
>JAWXBT010000346.1:0-2899 GCA_034440315.1 bacterium | reverse complement strand
ATGTGGTTTGTCCCCCATGTTCTTGCCACGCCTGAGCTAGTGCCAAGCAACGCATCACATGTCCTGTCCCAATTTGAACGGAAGCATCAGCCCGAATAATGATATTCATCTTAAACTCTGACGTACAGGTATACCAGCAGACTTCATAGCAGCCTTTGCCCCAGATGGCGTTTGCTCAGTAAAGTGAAAGATACTAGCTGCGGCGACAGCAGATGCACCCGCTTGTTTGACAGCATCGATCATATGCTGATAATTACCAGCACCTCCAGAAGCAATAACTGGAATTGTGACCGCAGATGCGATCTTCTCTATTAGTTCTAAGTCATATCCCTGCATTGTCCCGTCGCGATCAACTGAAGTTAAAAGTACTTCGCCCGCACCGCGATCGGCTAATTCTTTAGCCCAAGCTATAGGCTCTCGTTTGGAATTTTGCGTTCCTGCATGACTTAAACAAGTAAATCTATTTTCTAAGCGATGCACATCTATACTTGCAACAATACACTGAATCCCAAATTTATATGCTGCTTCATTAACTAAATTAGGGTTGTCAAAAAGCACTGAATTTAGAGATATTTTATCCGCTCCTGCATGTAATAAAGATACAATTTGAGTTAAGTTAGTAATCCCACCTCCAAATGTAAGAGGAACAAAGCATTCATCTGCAAAATCATTTAAAGAGTCATAATCTGGGCTATTACCTTCTCTTGAAGCCATAATATCTACTAATATCAATTCATCAACTTCACGAGAGTTATAGACTTTAATAGTAGGCAACACGGAACCGACTCTACGCCAACTATTAAAGCCAACTCCTTTAACTAAACCGAAGTCTTTCCAAAGTAATGTCGGGATCACGCGGACTTTTAACATGGTACAAAATCAATAAAATTCTTTAAAATTTGCTGACCAGCTTTTGCACTTTTTTCTGGGTGAAACTGTGTACCGAAGATATGGTCTTTCTGAATCGCAGCAGTAACAGATATTCCATAAGCTGAAGTAGCTATAACATTAACTTGGTTATCTGATGTAAAAGTATAGCTATGGACAAAATAGAAATCCATTGATTGAGGTATGTTCTTGTATAAAGGCGTACTTTCTTGGTATTTTGCTTCATTCCACCCAACATGGGGTATACGGAATTTACACCCTAGATTATCAAGACGAATAACCTTACCTGAAATAAAATTTAGACCTTCGTTGAGTCCATTTTCTTCGCTTAAACTTGCAAGCATCTGCATACCAAGACAAATGCCAAGCAGTGGCTTATGTTCTTCTATAACTTGTATTTGTAATGCTTCAACCCAGCCATCGTTACGCAACTTCTTCATGCCTTCTCCAAAAGCTCCAACTCCAGGAAGGATGATTTTATTTGCGTCTGACAACTGTTTTGGGTTTTCAGCAACGATTACATTCACACCTATATTTTCAAGAGAGCGACGAACTGAGCCTAAATTGCCCATGCCATAGTTAATGATGGCAATTTTCATACAAGTTCAAGTGATAAATTTAGGCAAGAGTCGTTACACATTATCATTGTTTATTTTCTCAAGATTTCCATACTTATCTTTAATTAAGGCTCCTGATGGATCGCGTTTAAAGATTTTCTTGTTTGTGAAACGATCGCAAATTTCAATAAACTCATCAACAGATAAATCAAGCGGCTCAATAATATCTTTTAATGACTTTCCGAGATAAGTCCATGGAAATTTTCCATCTCTAGCGATCACTATTTCCAAGGCATCTTGACGAGTAATACGACCACGACGTGTATGTAAACATGCAATATCAGTAGCACGGGCGAAGCCAAATTTTAAAAACTTGAAGTAATCATGAATTCCAGTTTGATAATTATCAAGATTTTCATAATTTACCATCGAGCCTTCAACAGCTTTGTCAAAGGTTGTAAATCCGTTAGCTTGAGCAATTAACGCATTTGAAAGTCCATCCCAAGGAATGTAATGTCCGAGAAATAAGCCAGTAACACCAACCCTTTGTAATTCTTTATCGTTTGGATATTGGTAAGGTAAAAGATGTTTTGGATTGATGCCATATGTACTTGACAGGTCACTAACACGCAAACCTAGTAAGCCGCCAAACTCTTCTAGCCATCGGCGAGTAAGAATATTATTTTCGGCTGCTGCCGCAGGTCCACCATATTCATTTTGCGAGTTTTCTCCCCAGATGATTAGAGGAACGTTGAACTGCACCGCCGCACGAACAGGAATTGTAAATATACCCACATGCTCAGGCCAAGATATATCGCCCACTTCAGTTAATCCTATACGGTTTAGTTTAGCGCGAACCAAAGGATTTGGTGAGAACTCTACATAGTCAACTCCAAGCCGTTTAATATTCTCAATATTCTCTCTGCCTATCGGAGACAGATCGCAGGTAGTAGAAGTTACACATAGAGGATTCATGCCAAGCTGCAACATTCTAACTACTTGGTATGTGCTGTCTTTTCCCCCACTAACTGGAACAATACAATCCCAATTATTTTTATCTTGTTGATAGCGATCTAAAATTGTCACTAGTTCTTGATGACGTTGCCCCCAATCGACTAATTTTCTGCTTTCATATGCACGACAGGCATTACATACACCTTCTTCATCTAAATGAAGGTCTGGTCTTGTATAAGGCATTACACAGCGAGCACAATATTTAATCATTTTTACCTGATTTTTTCATTAGGAACCAATTGATATCGTCTTGGGGAAATGCTGGATCTCGATGATAAACAAATCCATAATCTACAAGCTCTAAATCTACAAACATATCTAGCATCTCACCAGCAAAGTCCCGTTTGAACAATCGATCGCTATGACCGCGATAGGGTATCGCAACTGGGGAAGGATTGTAATACTCACAGATGAGGATATTACTTTTTGCTGCTTCATAT
>JAWXBT010000345.1:0-7140 GCA_034440315.1 bacterium | reverse complement strand
GATAGTTATCATTTATGCTTTAATGTCAGATGGTAATTTTGAACGTCGATTACTTGTTACAAGTTTAGTTTGTATTTGGTCTTTTAGACTTGGTATGTATCTTCTTTTCAATAGAATTATTGGTAAAGAAGAAGACGGAAGGTATAAAGCTCTAAGATCTCATTGGGCACAAAATGCAAATAGAAATTTCTTTTTTTTCTTTCAGTCTCAAGCTATTTTAAACCTAATATTATCCTTACCTATTTTATTGATAATGCAAGATTCGACTGAGATTTTTACAAATTGGGATTATCTTGCCGTAACTTTAATGATTACAAGTATAGTTGGAGAATCAATTTCAGATTTTCAATTAGCTGCTTGGCGAAAAGATCCTTTAAATAAAGGTCGAAGTTGCAGAGCTGGTTTATGGAACTACTCTAGACATCCAAATTATTTTTTCGAATGGCTTCATTGGTGGTTTTATGTTTTTTTGGCGATTTCTTTGCCATATGGTTGGCTTACCGTAGCAGCACCTCTTTTAATGCTTTATTTCCTCTTAAGAGTTACGGGAATTCCGTATACGGAGTTACAAGCAGTTAAAAGTAGAGGAGATGACTATCGAGAATATCAAAGAACAACAAGTGCTTTTGTTCCCTGGTTTCCTAAAAAAGTTAGAAAAGAATAAGCTTTGATTACTATGTTTATAGAACTAGCAGAACAAGGAAAATTACCAGATTGGATAGTGCGTTGTGGGATTCGGAGTCTTTTATATTACCGACTTTGGATTGAAAAAAGAGGTAATTCAGAAGATTGGTTAGAAAAAAAGAAGCAACTAATTAATTTTCTAAAAACCTCAGCACTTGCTGTTGAGCAAAAAGCAGCCAACGATCAACATTATGAATTACCACCAGAATTTTTCGAAATTGTTCTTGGACCAAGAAAGAAATACAGCGGATCTAATTTTGTAACTTCTCAAGTAAGTCTAGCAGATGCTGAAGTTGTTGCCCTTACGCAAATTACAGAGAGAGCTGGTATAACTGATGGTATGAGAATTTTAGAGCTTGGCTGTGGATGGGGATCTTTATCTTTGTTCATGGCTGAAAAATTTCCGAAATCAGAAATTATTGCAGTATCAAACTCAAATCCACAAAGAATATCTATTGAGAAAATTCGAGATAATAAGGGAATAAAAAATCTTAAAATTATTACCTGCGATGTTTCAGACTTTGTACCTGAAGGAAATTTCGATCGAGTTGTTTCAATTGAAATGTTTGAACACTTAAGAAATTATCAAGAGATGTTTAAAAGAGTTAGTAATTGGCTAAATTCTGATGGTCGTTTATTCCTACATGTTTTTTGTCATATTTCTAATCCATACCTTTTTGAGACGACTGGTAAAACAGACTGGATGGGGAAGTATTTCTTTACAGGGGGAACAATGCCTAGTGATGATCTCTTTTATTATTTTGCTGATGATCTAATTATCGAAAATCATTGGCGTATCAATGGTTCTAATTATGGAAGGACTTCCGAAGCTTGGCTTAAAAATTTAGATTGTTCCAAAGAATCTATTTCTAAAATATTTGAGGGAACATATGGAAGCTCGGCCCCTATTTGGTTACAAAGATGGCGAATGTTTTTTATGTCCTGTGCTGAACTGTTCTCTTTTCGAAATGGGAATGAGTGGTTTGTTTCACACTATCTTTTAAAGAAAAGAGCAAAATAAGCAATGAGTCAAGATCGATTGAAAATCGGCATTGTAGGTGGCGGTATATCGGGAATTGTTTCTGCTTATATTCTCTCTCGTAAACATGAGATCACAATATTTGATAAAAATTCCTATTTAGGTGGTCATACTAATACAGTTTTGATCAATTCTGGTCCTGATGCTGGAACCAAAATTGATACAGGTTTTATTGTTCTTAATGATAAAACATATCCAACTTTCCATGCTTTTTTAGAAAAGCTCTCTGTACCTTGGCGCTATAGTGATATGTCTTTTGGTTTTTATTCCGAATTATCTAATCTTCAATATGCCGGTACTAACTTAAATGGCATGTTTGCTGATAGAAAAAACATTTTTAGTCCAAGTTTCTTGAGGTTCATTCTAGAAATTAAAAGATTCGCTGATGAGTCATTAAAAGCTTTAGAATTCAATAGACTTCACAGAAAAACAGTTAAAGAGTTTGCTCAGGAATTAAAACTTTCTTCAAATTTTCTCAAGTGGTATCTATTACCTATGGCTGCTGCCATTTGGTCTTCGCCAGAGATAGGTATCTTAGATTTCCCTGCTCAAACTTTAGTTACGTTTTTCAAAAATCATGGTCTTTTATCTTTTAGCGATCGTCCGAAATGGCAGACTGTTGTTGGGGGGAGTCGCTGCTATGTTGAGGCATTTTTAAAAAGTTTTAACGGAAAAGTTATTTTAGAAAGCGCGATCTCTCAGATTCAGAGAAAGTCGAATAAAGTTGTAATTAATTGTAATCAAAATATACAACATGAATTTGATAAAGTAATAATCGCAACCCATGCCGACGAGGCCTTTTCCTTGCTAAGTGACCCAACAAAGACCGAAAAGAGACTTTTACAACCTTGGCAGTATCAACTTAACAAAACGATTCTTCATACAGACCCTCAAGTGATGCCACCTAAGAAACTTGCTTGGGCTTCTTGGAATTTTAGAGAAGAGAGCGGTTTTAATGAATCTCAGCCTGTCTCAATGACCTATTACATGAATCTTTTACAAGGTTTAAAAACTCAAGAACAGTATTTCGTAACTCTAAATAGTAACAAATCTTTAAATTCAAAATCAATTATTGCTGACTTTAATTACATGCATCCTATATTTTCTATGCAATCTGTGGCAACACAATCGGAGCTGAATTCCAATGGATTTGAAGATAATATTGGTTTTGCTGGAAGTTATTTTGGTTATGGTTTTCATGAAGACGCAGTTAAATCAGCAGTTCGTTTAGTTAAATATTTGGATCTGAGTCTATGAAGACACAAATCTTTACTGGCAAGGTAATGCATGAAAGACTCAAACCTAGAATCTTTAGGTTTACTTATCCAATTGTAAATTTATTTTTAAATCTTGATGAGATTAAAGAGATCTTTTCTCAAAAATTACTTTTTGCTCTTAATAGATTTTCATTACTTTCTTTTTATGATCGTGATTATGTTGAACCAACCGAGGAACCGTGGAGAAGTAAAATAAACAAATTGCTTGGCCAAGAGAGTTCAAATGTCAAATCTATAAATATTCTGACCTCTCCTAGATTACTTGGATACACTTTCAATCCAGTTTCATTTTATTTTTGTCTTTCTGAAGATAAAAGGGTTGTCGCAATTTTTGTTGAAATTAATAATACCTTCGGCGAAAGACATATTTATAAACTTCATTTAAATACAACTTCTTTAATAGAAGGAATCTCAGCAAAGCATCCTAAAGAATTTTATGTTTCACCATTTAATGAAGTACAAGGAGATTATGAGTATCTTTTTAAACTTAATCAGAACATTTTACAGATAGATTTAAACATTCGAGAAGGCTCAGAGCTTGTTTTTCGTTCAAGAGTTGAAGGAAAACTGACTAACTTTACTAAGAATCAACTTATAATTAAAATTCTGAAGAACCCATTTCTTTTCTGGTCTGCCATGCCTCGTATTTTGTGGCAGGCTGCTAAGCTTTTTTATAACCAAGGATATCCTGTGAGGGAAAAACCAATCCCATCTCACAAAGATACATATGTAACTGCTACTCCAACTTTTTTTGAACGTTGGGCAATGAGTCTAGCCTTTAATTTTTTAAGTCATATTCGCATCGGAAAATTAATCATTGAGCTTCCAAATGGAGAAACAAAGATTTTTGGAGATTCCTGTGATACTCAGTCTGCTACTATGAAAATTCATGAGTATAAATTCTTTAAAAAAGTGATACTTCATGGAGATATTGGTTTTGGTGAAGCTTTTACTGAAGGACTCTGGGCCACTCCTGATTTAACTGCTGTAATTTCACTTTTTATTAAAAATGAGAAAGCATTGTCAGAACAGCCATCTCTTTTTTCAAAAATTGGAGTAATTAGAAATCGACTACTTCATATTCGTCGTAAAAACACTAAGAAGGGAAGTCTTAGAAATATTAAAGAACACTATGATTTAAGTAATAATCTTTTTAAACTATTTCTAGATGAATCGATGATGTATTCATGTGGAATTTTTGCAAACCCAGATGATTCTTTAAATGCAGCACAAAACAATAAAATAAATACTATTATTGAAAAAACACAAATTAATAGTTCTGATCATGTTTTAGAAATTGGATCTGGTTGGGGAGGTTTTGCCATCACTGCTGTTCAAAAAACAGGCTGCAAAGTAACAACAATAACTTTATCTGCCGAACAAAAGGTTTTGGCAGAAGAGAGAATAAGAGCAGCAAATCTTTCTGATAGAATTGACGTTCAACTTCTTGATTATCGAAATATAGTTGGAAAATATGACAAGATTGTATCAATAGAAATGATTGAAGCCGTTGGGCAGAGATTTCTAAGGGAGTATTTTTCTGCAATCTCAAATGCACTACGTCCAGGAGGAAAAGCCTTAATTCAAGCTATAACTATTCCAGATCAACGGTATGATCTTTATTCTAAAAGCGTCGATTGGATTCAAAAACATATATTTCCCGGATCTCATATTCCTTCACTTGGAGCAATTAATACTGCCATCTCAGAAAAATCCAATTTATTAACCAAGGAACTTGAGAGTATTGGACTGCATTATTCACAAACTTTACGGCAATGGCGGACTCGATTTAATGCCGCATCTTCTGAACTGACCCGTAATGGTTTTGGCATGGAGTTTCAACGAGCTTGGAATTATTACTTCTGTTATTGTGAGGCCGGATTCTCTACCAAAGCTCTCGATGTTTTACATATTATGTTACAAAAACCAGATCGTGGCTAAAAACTAATCAGCTTTATGACAAAACGTCCATCAACTTTTAAAAATATTATCTTGATGAATGTTTCTTGGTTTGCTTGTATTTTAGGAGCTGCTAAAGGATTTCCTGAGATTGGCCCAGTCATTGTTGCTTTGAGTCTTCTTGTTCAATTTGGTAAAGAGGTATTCAACCCGTTTCTATTCCTGTTTTTTATTCTGGTTGCAATGATTGGAACAATTGCTGATCAGATTTTAATACAGTTAGAAGCAATCTCTTTTTCCTGTTGCTCTTTCTTGCCAAACAATTATCCACTTTGGATGCTAGCTTTATGGGTTTCATTTGCCACTGCATTTTTTTCATCCTTAAAGTTTATTCGGAGTCGCTATATTATAGGTTTTATATTTGGATTTTTAGGTGGAGCTGCTGCATACTATGCAGGTGCCGAACTTAATGCAATTTATCTTGGTAGCGATTTAGAAAAATCTCTTTTCCAAATTGCAGTTTTATGGGGAACTTCTGTTCCTGTACTAGGGCTTATTCATCGAAGGCTATTTAAATGAAATTATTTTTACTTGGTTTGATTTTAGGAGTTGTTTTGACTATTGGTTTTTTTGCCTTTAAATTTGCAAGAAAAGTCGCTAGGAAAGCCAATAGATATTGATTAAAAATAAAGTCATGATAACTCAAAAGATTTCGATTATGTCAGGTGAAAAAAAGTCTGATGGATCTGTAAGTATTCATGAATTTTCTAAATCTGAAAGACGCTTAAAAGCATTTTTGATTGGCAGCATTGGCTTAATTATATCTTTGGTTTTTGTATTTATACCAATTCTTCACTTAATCTTAGTACCATTCGGATTCTTAATAACTTCCATTTTAGTTTTTAAGAAAATAAAAACTGAAAGAATAATTGTCTCGGGCCAAGGAGAATGTCCGGCATGTCAGTCTTCATTTCGAATTCTTAAACGTACATTTCGATTTCCATTTGTTGATGTCTGTGAAAAATGTTCAAGGCAGGTTTCGATAATTCAAAAGCAATAACTTTTTATTGACTTAAGATATAATTAAAAACACTTTCAGCATTATAAAGTTAATTACTGAAAAGGTACTTTTGTTTAATTTGTCTATGCAATTGTTCTATTCAATTGTTATATGCAATTGTTTTATGAATGTATTTAGAAACTAGGCTCAAATAAAAATATTAGATCCTGATCCATTCCTTTAAAATCTTTAGATCTTTCATAAACTAATAAATTTTCAAGTGCTATAATACAATGTTCACTTGGTGGAGGAATAGAAATTTTAGCACCGGGTATTAATGGTAAAATTTGGATCTGACCTTCTGTATCTTGGCAATGCAGAAGTAGACCGAATCCTTCTTTGACTTCTAGTTCTTCTTCTTTTAATGAATGCTTTTCAAAAGCTAAAAATTTACTGGCATCTATTGCTAGATACTTTTCTATTTTTGGGTGATCATGAACTCTTATCGCAACGCCTCCCCAATTTGTTTTGATTGGTCTAGGTAGATTGTTTATTTGCACTTGGTTGTTAATTTCATCTCTAATATGTTGAAAATCGTTATATTGGATTGAGCATTCTACTTTCGTTTTTTGCCATTGATAAATAATATTCTGACAAAATGAATTGAAAGTTTCATTAGAATCAAAACAATCGAGATTTGAAAATATTTTAGAAAAGTCCTTTAAATTTGCCTTGGATTCTAACCACAATTTGAATTGATTAGAGGCAGTAGCCCTCCATGTTTTGTTACTCATCGTTTGTATCCTTTATTTTTATTGGCACAGCATGTGCTTAATTAACCCAATAAGTGTCGGTTTAGCGATATGAAGATAACATTTGATAACAGTTTTGAGGCTCTTAAACCTAGAATTAATGCTCCATTAAATGGGGCAGAACAGAATTCCAATTTTGGATCACTTTTAAAAGATATTTCACCATTTGCTACACAAGATAGTAAAAACATTACAAATTTAGGTCCTCCAAAACGATCCTTAGATACTGATGTTGGACCCATGGCAAGCTATAAGTTTGCTCCACCCTCAATGATTCTCACAGAATCTTCTAGGATTACTGATGGTCAGAATGGCGTTTCTTTAGAAGATGGCAGTGTCAAATCTCCGACACTTTTAGAAGCAAAACGAGTACGTTCTAAAAATGCTTACAAAGGGTTAACTCAAGAAGAACGAGGAGAGGAAGTCAAG
>JAWXBT010000344.1:0-2771 GCA_034440315.1 bacterium | reverse complement strand
TTCTTTCTTTGCGTCCACTTCTGCTCTAAGTTTCTTTGTTTCTTCTATAAAGTCTGGGATTAACTCAATGCCTTTATCTGCCTCTTCTCTAGCAGGGGATGGCTTAGTCACACCCTTAGCCGCCTTATAATCTGCTTGGAATTTTTTTTGGGGGGTTAAAAAATCCTGAATATACAACTCATCTCTGAGCGTTATCATTGCTTCTGCCCGCCTTTTTTCTGTTTTTTTAATGTCTTTTGATACGTCTGTAATTTGTTCTTTACCTGTACCAAGAACAGTTATTCCATTTGGAGTCCCATTTATAGCTTTTAATTTTGTAAGATAATCATTTATTTCATTTACCTCTCGTAGTCTTGTTTTTAATCCAACTGGACGAAATGCATCTTTATTATCTGTAAGCCAATCATTCCACTCTTTTACAGAAGAAAACCCTTGTCTTTTTGCTGTTGCTTCTTCACCACCTAATTCTCTCGCTTCTGCAAAAAGTGACTCCTCTGTTGTCATCCCTTTAGCGATGGCTTCTTGGGCTGATAAGGGTTTAGTAGCTGTAATCGTCGCTACGGGGGTGGTAGGTGTTGTTTCTATTTCCTTCACATCTACTGATCCCATGAAAGATTCAATTTCTGCTTGTAGTGTGTCGTCGCTGATATTACTCTCTGTTTGCATAGATTCCATATTCTCATCTATAAGTATCTGTACTGCTGTCTCATGGTCAATTCCTGCCTCTACGAGCTTCTCTACGATCTGTTCAGGTGTCTCTACTTCTTTTGTATTAGCTACGTAATTAAAAACCTCCTCTTTAACTTTTTCGTTCTTTATATAGTCTGCAACGATAGGATTATCCTTATTTTCTGTTAGGATTTTATCCTTTAGATCATTTAACTTCCCTTTCTCTTTAGGAGTAAGTGCCTGCCCCGCTGTGTGCGTAACTCCTCCGACTATCGCTCCGATAAGTACTGATTCCCCCACTCCTTCAAAAATAGGCCTTCCTGTATTGATATTTGAAATAATTGCCTGTCCTCCTTCTTGGCCTCCTTCTGAAATAGACGCTACTACAGCCCCTTTTAAAAGGTTTCTGAAGCCTGTACCTGCACTTTCAAAATACTTTGAGTAGTGGTTAGTGATACCAATAAGCAACAAGTTCGCACCAAAAGTATTATCCGCTTTCGCCTGCGCCTCTTGTACGTTCCCCCCGTTTTCCTCGTACACTTGTTTAAAAACACCATTTGATTCCATACTCGCCTCTGTAACAAGCATACTTGCTTGTCCAACCTTACTGTATGTTTCTGCAGCTTTTTCACTTCGGATAAGTAAAGATGCTGTCTTAGCTAGTGTGAAAGACGGCAAAAAAATTCCAACCATACTACCAAAACCTCCAGAAAGCTTTTGTCCAAAGGTTCTATTATTTGGATCTACTCCCGCCGAGACTTGTAATTTATTACCAAGCTCTGCCACCTTATTCTGAATCTTTGTATCCCAGTTCTTTTCATCAAGTTTACCCCTTCCCAAGTCGTCTATTATATTTTGATAAAAACCAGCTTGTGGTGATACATAATCTTTATTTTTTGAAAGAGAATAGTCTTTGTCTGTAATCTTTTGAGGGTTATTTATACCCCTTGAAATACCACTATCTAGTGCTTTGACTGCTTTAGTCCCATAAATATCAAGGTCGCGAGGAATACTGGTCATACCTGCTAAGATATTCGCCCCGTCTGAAACAAAAGTAGAGGCCGTTTTCTTTAGAGTGTTGTAAAACGAAGAAAAAGCACTTGGATTATCAATTTTAGGCGCAACGGATGAAGGAGCTGGTAAAGGTGATGAAGGAGAAACAGTAGCCTCTACAACCTTTGCAGTTGGAATAGCTTGTTTTACTGGCGCTACCTTAACGACTGGCTTTGTTGCCGTGAACTCATCATAAAACGAGCCAGAATTTGCTTGTAAGACTGGAGCAGGTGCTAGAGACGCTTCTGCTGATGTCTTTTTTGAATTTGTCGCGGTGTTATATTCGTCAAAAAAAGACATAAGTATTATTTGTTAGATTTCTTTAGTTCAGTATACTCTCCTTCTGTAAGTTTATAGCCTGATTTTGCCTTTGAAAAAGTTGATAAGTTCAGTTTTGATTGGTATCTATTCAAAAACTCCTTACGTGTAACCCCCATACCAAGGGCAGTGCTTAACAGATCGTTAAAAGCGGCGTATGTTAGATAACCTTTATCAGTTGCAACTGGCACTCCTTTTGAGTTTTTAAAGCCACCTGCAATCATCTGATCTATTTTTGTAAAGAAGTCTTGTGAATTCTGTATTCTAGCTTTTTCTTCTGGTGTCATCTGTGTATAGGTTTTAAATTCAACGGCTCTTAGTTCTTCATCGGAATACAACTTTTGTAACTCGGGCATGATAATAGTTTCTTCTTCGTGAAGATGCTTTAAGTTGTTGGCAGCATAGTACCTGTATGCAATGTAAAATGCGTAACCTTTATTTAGTCGCTCATCTTCATTCTCGCAATCAGCAATAATAGAAATCATTTCTTGTAATTCTTTGAATTGCGCAGCATGTTCTTTATGTTCAATCTCGATAGACGTATGTACGGATGATTGCTTTTTTCTTAATAATTCATGGATGCTTGATTCTTCCCATGCGGCATGTCCTGCCATTAAGGCTTCAATATTAGCTAACTCATTTTTTATAATATCAACTTGAGTTCTGTCCCTAAAATCTGTTTTAGCAATTAGCTTCTCAAGCTCGGATACGGCGTAACTTACATATTTGTG
>JAWXBT010000343.1:0-5832 GCA_034440315.1 bacterium | reverse complement strand
ATGTAAGATTGCACCGTGTCCGACTGAGACATGATCTCCTACCTCGCAGTCTCCCAAGCCATCGGAAGTATGCATGACAACATTATCTTGAATATTAGAATTTTTTCCGATGATAATTTTATTAATATCGCCTCGTAGTGCCACACCAAAAAAAACACTACTATTCTCCCCAATAGTTGTTTGACCAGTTAGCCAAGCTGAAGGGGCAATGAAGACGTTTTTTCCGATGCAGGGCCAGATATTTTCAAATGGGGCGGTTGGCATAACTGTAATCGTTTAGAGAACCAAACAAGTTTAATAAATTTAGGAGATTTAAATGGTTTGATTTAGAGTTGCCCGAATTCTAGGCATTACTAAACTTTTGTTAGTCATTATATATGGCTCAATACCTTTTGAATATGGAAACGGGGCTTCAGCTGAAGACACTAGGGCAACAGGGGCATCAAGCTCATCCATGATTTCTGAACTAATGAGATGAGATATATATGCTCCGTAACTTGAGACTGCGTGCATTTCTTGAATCACTACAGCTCTATGAGTTTTAGAAACGGAATTAAAAATAGCTTGAGTATCAAGTGGACGAAGGGTTCTTAAGTCAATTACCTCAGCCGAGATTCCTTCTTTTTCGAGATCCGCTGCGCATTCAAGAGCTACATGAACCATCTTTGACCAGCTAATTAATGTAATATCCTTTCCTTCTTTTTTAATATCAGCAACTCCGAGTGGGATTACATATTCCTCTTCTGGAACTTGGCCTTTCATACTGTAAGTTAATTCAGATTCAAAAAAGACAACTGGATTGTCATCTCTGATCGAGCTTTTTAGTAAGCCTTTCATATCAAAAGGAGTCGAAGGTGCCACAACATAAAGTCCAGGTGTGTATGCATAAAATCCTTCAAATGAATTTGTATGTTGAGCACCTAGCTGATAAGCAGCACCACCAGCACCACGAAAAACAATTGGTAACTTAAACTGTCCAGCCGACATGTAGCGAGCTTTGGCAGCAGTATTTAAAATTTGATCAATTGCCACTAATGAAAAATTGAAAGTCATAAATTCGATAATTGGTCTTAACCCTGCCATGGCAGCTCCAATACCGATGCCAGTAAATCCGCATTCTGCAATTGGAGTATCGATGACGCGTTTTGCACCGAATTCATCGAGCATGCCTTTTGAGCATTTATATGCCCCATTGTAAGAGCCAACTTCTTCGCCCATCAGAAAGATATTGCCATCTCGGCGCATCTCTTCTGACATAGCTTCCTTTAAAGCATCTCTGATTGCGATCTCTCGCATCTTAAAACCAGTTTGTGTGAAAATTGAATTAACTGTTGGAGTGTCCATAATTCCTTATGCGTAAACATGGTCAAGAGCAGTTTCGGGTGCTGGATATGGGGAATCTTCAGCAAACTTAACAGCATCTTGAATTTCAGCTTCGATTTCGTCGGTAATCTGTGTGATCTTTAGATTTAGTCCAAGAGCAGCAAGTTTATCGCCTAGTGATTTAATTGGATCGCGTTGCTTTTGCTCCTCAACTTCTTCTTTTGAGCGATATGTTCCAGGATCCGCCATTGAATGACCACGGTAACGGTAAGTGCGAGCTTCAATAAGAGTAGGTAAATTTTGTTCTCGGGCTCTTGAAACGGCAGCATGAATACAAGAACGAACTGCAAAAACATCATGTCCATCAACAACATCTCTTGCCATCGGATAGGCAAGAGCTCGAATTGAAAGATCATCTGTAGCAGCGGTTTTGTAAAGTGGTGTACCCATCGCAAAATAATTATTCTCAATTACATAAACGACAGGCAAGTTCCAAAGTGTAGAAAGTGCCAAGGCTTCATGAAAAGCTCCTTGGTTAATTGCACCATCGCCTAAGAAACAAATCGCTACAGCATTATCTCCACGGTACTTAGAAGCAAAAGCCATACCTGCTGCAAGGGGTAGGTGAGCACCAACAATTCCCCAACCACCCATAAAATTTAAACTTGCATCGTAGAAATGCATGGAACCACCTCGTCCCTGGGCGCATCCGGTTACTTTACCTAAAAGTTCAGCCATGCCAGCACGGGAAGTCCCTCCTCGAGCGAGATATTGTCCGTGGCATCTGTAAGCTGTGACAATATAATCTTGTGGTTCTAAAACTGAGATAGCACCAACACCAACCGCCTCTTGGCCGATGTATAAATGAAGGAATCCGCCAATTTTTCTCTCTGTATAAAGACGGGCAGCTTCCTCTTCGAAGCGTCTAATTCGCAACATCTTTCTATAAAGATCTAATAGAAGTTCATGATCCATAAATTCTAGTTTTCTTAATTTCTTAATTCTCTTATCTGTACTGGATGATCAGGAGAACTATTTTACCACTGAGGACAAGTAGTGCAGGGAGAAAGATTCTCCTTTGGCTCATTGCCCTCCCTGGTAAAGTGTATTGTTTTTACCAAACGCCCACCTTAATTAATATATCAGGGGCATGGGAGCAAGTTGATATAGCTGTTTTATTAGATAAGTAATAGAGTTGACTTAATGGGTTTGTTGCAAAACCCTCTCCTACTGCGAAAAGCGATCTTTGGCCTGCGACATTGTCATTCTTCGAGAGAAAAGCCTCAACATATCCAGAGGATATGCTTGCGGTTTCCCCTCTCGACTTCCTTGTCTCGGCTCAAATCTCACTTTTCTCGTTACGGAGATACTTTTGCAACAGACCCTTAAGAATTCTATGATTAAAGCTAAATTAATATCCATTGATCCGAGTCTTACATGCTCAGGCTGGGCAGTCTTTTCAATTGAAAGTGGGGCACTTTGTGGAGTAGGTAAAGTTAGGTCCCTACCTGCATCAATACCTTTATCTAATCGACTCAAGGATTTGCAGAATAAAATCTCTGATATTTTTAAAATTGCC
The DNA here is from genome assembly GCA_034440315.1 of bacterium. GTDB lineage: Bacteria > Bdellovibrionota_C > UBA2361 > UBA2361 > J135 > JAWXBT01. Next base: position 2,930 of record JAWXBT010000343.1, on the reverse strand, counting down.
AAACTTACCAGAAATGATGTTTTGATCTGTGAAGCTCAAACTTCCATGAAGGATCCCCGAGGTGCGTTTAAAGTAGAGCAAGTGAGAAGTATTTTTGAAGCGCTGGCCCGTGAAAAGGAAATTTTAGTTCCCGGAAGGATAAGCCCCAGAACGATACAAAGTGAGATTTTGGGCTTTAAAGGGGCTCAGCAAAAACGAGAAGAGGTAAAGAGTGTTGCCAGGAGTATTGTCAAATCAATGTTTAATAAAGAATTATCCAAATTAGGTTTTAATGTTGAAGAAAATAATCTTTTAAAAAACCAAGATATTGTCGACGCTATCCTTGTTGGTGTGATGGGATTAACAAGGATTAAAACAGCCAAGATGAGTAATCAATCTTTGGCTATAACGTTTTCTGAAGGAAGTTCAAAAAGACGGAGTAGTAGGGCCGCTTGGGGGAAAGGTGAAGATAATAGTTTTGGTTGGACTGAAGTTGAGTTAAATAAACTTTTGTCAAAAATATGATTTTAGGGAGGGAGTGTGGCTTCTTTGATTCGAATTCTTTTGTTTACTTCGTTTTTTACAATATTTCATTATGGATTATTGCAAGCTCAAACACGTTCCAATCTACTGTATCCAGGTGGACCAGATCCGCGAGGCCCTGCCGAACTGACTCTTTGTGGACAAAATCTTCAGAATTTTGGAACCCTCAAAGATTTCTTGACTCGGAACAGGGGGCAATCAGCTCAAGCTTTTTTCAAAAAAAAAGAGGCACTTGCAAAACGAATTGCTTCACAGAATTGTGATGTTATCGCAGTACAAGAAGTATTAGGTAGAGATGAAGTTACTTCAATCGAAGCTCTGCAAGGATTAGCAGATCAGATTCGAATTAAGAATAATAGATTTTATCAGCCAATAGTTGGACCATCAAATGATCCTTTTTTAAGACTTGGTTATTTGGTGGCAATTGATCGAGTCGAGGTGCTGAATAAGGTTTCTTATTATAAAGTAGAACTTCCAAAAATTACAGAAGATCAAAAACCAAGGTTGTTTACTCGCGGTCCACTTGAACTTCAAATAAAAATTAAAGCCAAAGGACAGTCATATTCAAAAGTAATGACACTTATAAATTATCATTTCAAATCCAAAGCTGCATCTGGAAAAGATCTAACTCAAACTGGATGGGAAAGTTTTAGAATGGAAATGAGCGAAGCTTTAAGACGTATCGTTGAGAATCGCCATGCAGAATCCTTTAAATCAGCAGATTCCCTTCTCGTTTTGCTTGGAGATCGAAATTCGCATTATGATGCAGCTAGTGCCAAAATTTTAGAAGGAGTTCTAAGGCTTTCTAATTTTCAAACAGAGGCTGCATGTAGACTTAGTAAGCGCGGAGTTCCTCTTTGTCATCCTGGAGTTGCAGGTCCACAAATTCTTTTTAGTTTATTGACTCTCGATCCGCAGACAAAAGTACTTCCAGGCACTCATCAATATAAAAAAGTTTATTCTTGGTTAGATGAAATTAGCGCGCCGGCTGAGACTTTAAAATTTGCCAAAGCTTCCTTTGATTCAGAAGGGGATTACGATAGTGGAATTGTATATGAAACTGACGAGGCTTCAGATCACGCCATGACTTATGTAAGATTTAACTGGTAACGTTAGAAAAGTATTCGGAAATTACTTATTGGGATAACTATATAATCAAGTACAGAGGTTAATTCTTTGACTGTATAAAAGCTTTTATCTGTGGCCAGATTTTTTGAAATGTTTGATCTAAGTTGTAGGTAAATAGAGGATCTTTTGAATCATCTGTATAAAATGAATTGATCACTCCCAATTTTACTTCCTCTTCAGTCATTCCGATTTTAAAAGCCTCGACACATTCATCTAACATCCCAGCAGTGTTGCTGATCAAGTTATTGATGTGTTTTCTAACCAGACTTCCTGTAATAACACCAGCACTAGGAAGACAAAGTCCTTTAATATCGAGAGATAAAATTTTTGATAATGTAGAGTTGTTACTTTCCAAACTGTATTCAGCTCCAGGTGCAGTAAATCCGCGCATTTTGAAATATCCAAAACCCTCATCTACAATTAATAATTGCTGTGGTTGGATTAAATAACAAAGCGATTCTTTGGTGTGACCCGGAGCTGCAATGATTCTAACTGTTATGCCATCGCCAATTGAGACAGTGTCATCGGCTCTAACGATTGCAGAAACAGAAAATAAACTTGTAAATTCAGCGAGACTCATTAAATCGTTTTTTGTTGATGCAATCGTTGCGTTAAGAGTTTGATTGTCTTTAAAAATCTTTTCCATTACTTCAGGTTTAATTAATTCCGACTCGATGGCTTGAGAAGTTATAAGATTAATTTTTGGATTTATTTTTCTGATTAATGGAATTCCTCCTATGCGATCAGCATGAAGATGTGTAATAAAAATTGATGAAACTGAATCTAGAGAAAGTCCAAGTGCCGCAAGTTTTTTTATATACAGTTCTACTTGACCACTTAAACAAGAATCGAAAAGTGTTAGGGCCGCATTGCCAGCAACATACGTACAAGAAGATCCAATTGTAATAAGGTGAATATTTTGTGAAACTTCGCCAGTGGTTCGAATCAGCATAATAGTTGCGAACTAATTAAGTTCAATGTCTCGCTGATGTTACTTAGTTCCTCTCCATATTGGTATCACTTAATACCAGAGAAGAGTGACTTAGAATGGGAGGTTGAAATTTGAAATTGGTAAATATGGTAGAATTTATGATGTCAGTTAAGAAAACTTCTTATCTTCTTATATCGTAAGTCCAAAAAAGATTTTCTTTCGGAAAGTTCTATAGTGTTTTTCAAAAGTTTTTGCCGAATCACAAGATATGGCAATGGAGACTAAGTCAAATCTTGTTTCTTGTTAACCCTTCGGGTTAGCTATGATTTTTGAAAATGAAAAACACTAT
>JAWXBT010000342.1:0-10522 GCA_034440315.1 bacterium | reverse complement strand
TACTAAGAGAGAGCGAAGAGAATAAAATATAAATTATTTAGAATAATTTAAAAGCAGTACACATATGGAACTTACAATTGGAAAAAATGAATTAACAAAAGCTCTTTCTTTTGTTCAAACAATTGTTCAGAAAAAAACCACCATGCCAATTTTGGCAAATGCTTTAATGAGCATCGATGGAGAATTTCTTACAATCTCAGCAACTGATTTAGAAATTACAGCAACAGCCAAAGCTAAAGGAAAAGTTACTAAGCCCGGTTCAACAACCGTAAATGCTAAAATTTTATATGATGTGGTTAAGGAACTTCCAGACGGAGATGTTTCTCTTAAGGTAACAGAAGGCGAGAGGTTGGAAGTTGTTTGTGGAAAATCAAAAACTAGAATTATTGGAGCAAGCGCCGAAGAGTATCCAGGTCTTCCAGGACAGGCTATTTCTTGCAAGAGTCGCATTCCTTCTAAACAGCTTTCTGAAATGATTGCTAAGACAATTTATTCTGTTTCCATGGATGAAACACGGTTTAATCTAAACGGAGTAAATTTTGAGATTGTGGAAGTTGATAATCAGAAACTTTTTAGAATGGTAGCCACAGACGGACACAGACTTGCTATGATTACTCGTCCAGCAAGCAGCCTAAGTTTCTCAGGCACTGTTTTGGTTCCTAGAAAGGGTCTCTTAGAGATTAGAAAACTAATTGATGAGAACAACCCAGAAGAGATCGGAATCGGCCTAGAGGAAGGATTCTTGGTTATAGAAGGAGACTCAATAAAACTATCCATGAGACTTATTGACGGAGAGTTTCCAGATTACAGACAAGTTGTTCCAAAACAAAAAGGAACTAAAGCCGTTTTCAACTCAGTCGATCTTGCTATGGCACTTAGACGAGTATCACTTATGGTCACCGATAAAGCTAAGGGTAGCCGCTTAGATTTTAGTGATGGTCTATTAAGAATATCTAGCTCTTCGCCCGAGCTAGGTGATGCCTCAGAAGAAATACAGGTTGATTATAAAGGTCCGCCATTGTCGGTGGGATTCAATGCCAAATATGTATTGGATACTCTTACTGCAGTCGATGAAGCAAAAAGATTTACAATCGAGCTTCATGGCGAATTAGGACCAGGAAAATTATATCCTGAAAGTGACGAGTCATGCGTAGCTATAGTTATGCCAATGCGTCTTAACTAATAGCGTGTATCTAAAAGAGATAAAGACTTACAACTTTAGAAACTTAATAGATCAATCCATTGAGTTTTCAAGTGGTGTAAATGTAATCGTAGGCAAGAATGGCCAAGGAAAAACAAACATTCTTGAAGCCATTAATATTTTAAGCACAGTAAAATCTTTCCGTTCTAGCAGGATTGCCGAGACAATTGGTTGGAATAAAAGCGAAGCCTCGGTTTTTGGTTCAGTTGTAGATAAAAATGGCAGTACAAAAAATCTGGGCATAGCCATAGAAAAGAGAAATAAAACGGTTTTTTTAAACGATTCTCAAATTCGATCGGCAGATGAATATATTGGAAACTTAATCTGTATAACATTTACTCCAGATGATTTAGAGCTAGTTAAGGGGGGTCCCGGCGAAAGAAGAAAGTTTCTTGATCGAGCCCTTTCTTTTTTAGATCCCAAATATATTAGAACAATTTCAGCCTATAACACCGCACTAAGATCTAAAAATACAATTCTTAGAGAGTCATATTCCATTCCCAAGGGTGTTGTTTTTGATCAACTTGATTCGTGGAACAGAATTTTAGCAAAGCATGGTTCAGAAATTTTATCTAAAAGAAAAAATTTTGCTAGTACATTAACAAGCAGATCAAAAAAACTTTATTGGTCATTTGCACCAGAAACTGAAGAGCTAGAGCTCTCCCTTAAAAGTGCTAGAAACAACATTGAGCCATCAGAATTTTTACTTTTTGAGGAACTTACAGAGGCTAGAGAAAGAGAACATGCACAGGGTCAATCCATAGTAGGCCCACATAGAGATGATTTAGTAATTTCTCTTTCCGGAAATGACTCAAGAGCCTTTGCTTCACAAGGACAAACCAGAAGCATTGTTTTATCACTTAAGCTTGCTTTAATTGAAGAGATAGAGTCTCGACTTGGTACAGCTCCGGTTATTTTATTAGATGATGTTGATTCCGAATTAGATCAGGGACGAAGAGAGGCTTTTTTTACAGCTATTTTAGAATATGGAAGACAGGTAGTTATTACGACGACAGATGCCAAGGAAATACCTGTTTCAAACAATAGGATTTCCGAATTTAAAATGAATTCAGGATCTCTGATAAAACACTCTTAGAGCTGAAATGATAAGCAGTAGGGAACAGAAATATAAATTGCTAAACATTTGAAATTATTATATAATTATTGTAGAACAAAATGCTCAAAATTTTTACCAAGTCCTCAAAAAAATCAATGTTTAGGCACTGGATATTCATCTCTAAAAATGGTCAAAATCTAGTCGATTTTGACTGTATAACCATGTTCAAACATTTGTTTTCTGGACCAATTGTGTCGCTAGCCATAATTGGTGCATGTCAAGACTTTAAGGAGTTTTAGTGGAAGCCCAAGACGTAAATTCAGATTTAGAAAAAGCAAAGCTTGCCCATAAAAAGGGTTCCGATGCTTATGATGGCTCGCAAATCAAGGTTTTAGAAGGGCTAGATGCCGTTAGAAAACGACCCGGAATGTACATTGGAGACACCTATGAACGAGGCTACCACCACCTTGTATACGAAGTAATCGACAATTCAGTTGATGAGGCGTTGGCCGGCTTTTGTAATCACATTAATATTACTTTGCATCAAGACGGATCATTAACAGTTGATGATAACGGTCGTGGAATTCCAGTTGATATCCATCCTACAGAAGGCATTAGTAGCGTTGAAGTTGTTTTAACAAAACTACACGCTGGTGGAAAATTTGAAAACGATGCCTACAAAGTTTCCGGCGGTCTTCATGGTGTTGGCGTTTCGGTCGTTAACGCACTTTCTGAATGGCTGAAAATTGAAGTTAAGAAAAATAATAAATTATATTTTATCGAGTTTAGAAGAGGGGATTCGGTTGCTCCATTAAAAGAAATCGGAACTGCTGAAGGAACAGGAACCAAGGTTACCTTCTATCCCGATCCTACTATTTTTAAGGAAACAAAAGAATTTAACTACGAAACACTAATTCATAGAATTAGAGAGCTGGCGTTTCTTAATCAAGGCTTGAGACTTGTTGTTCGCGACGAAAGGCTTGGTAAAGAAAAAAATCAAGAATTTTACTACCAAGGTGGCATTAAGAGTTACGTTGAGTATGTAAATAAATCAAAGGGTCCAATCTTTAAAGATGTAATTTACGTTTCAACTAAACGCGAGAACGTAGAGCTTGAAGTGGCCATGCAGTATAACGAGGGTTATCAAGAAAATATTTATACATACGCTAACAATATTAATACCCACGAAGGCGGTACCCATTTAGCTGGTTTTAAAGCAGCTTTAACAAGGTGTATTAATTCATATGCTAACAAGACTGGTTATTCAAAAGGTCTTGGTGATGGAATAACTGGCGATGACACAAGAGAGGGTCTAACGGCCGTAATTAGCGTTAAGGTTCCAGAACCACAATTTGAAGGCCAGACAAAAACAAAGTTGGGAAACAGCGAAATTAAAGGTTTTGTTGAACAGCTTTTGGGCGAAAAGTTATCTGCCTTTTTAGAAGAAAATCCTAAAACCGCAGCGATGATTCTTGGAAAAGCAAGCGAGGCTGCAAGAGCCAGAGAAGCCGCAAAGAAAGCTCGTGAGCTTGTAAGAAGAAAGGGAGCACTTGATTCCTCAAATCTTCCTGGAAAGCTAGCCGATTGTCAAAACGAAAACCCAGAAGAGTGTGAACTTTACTTGGTAGAGGGAGATTCCGCTGGTGGATCTGCTAAGCAGGGTCGCGATAAGAAAAATCAAGCTATCTTGCCTTTAAAAGGTAAAATTCTAAACGTAGAGAAAGCTCGCTTCGATACAATGATAGCTTTCGAAGAAATTCGCACGATTATTACAGCGCTTGGAACTGGAATTGGGCGAGATGATTTTGATATATCAAAACTTCGATATCACAAAGTTGTGATTATGACAGATGCCGACGTTGATGGTAGTCATATCAGAACTTTGCTACTCACCTTCTTTTATCGACAGATGCATGCGCTTATTGCTGGCGGACATTTATATATTGCACAGCCTCCACTTTTTAAAGTTAAGAAGGGAAAATCTGATCAATACATCAAGGATGAATCTTTACTTAAAGATCTTATTGAATCAGGTGGCGTAAGAGGAATTTCGCTACTCTCTTCGGATAAAAAAGTCTTAAAAGAAGAGCAAATCAAGTCGATTATTGCGGAACTTAACAAACTCCCAATCGTGTTAGATGATTTTAGAATTGACGTGGACCCAAAGGTAGCTTTGGAATTAGCTAGGCTTGGAATTGAGTCAACCGAGGATTTTTCTGATCAGAAAAAGGGACTAGAAACCGCCAAAAAGCTTGAGCTTGCCCTCACAGAGGTTCTTATTGATGGCTCAAAGGTTGTACAAAGTGGTGAACCAGGAAACTCTTCTCTAGTTGTTTCAACGCGCGTTAGCGGTGTTAAGCAAGAAAGTGTTATCAATAATGCGTTATTAAATACCCCAGAGTACAAAGCTGTTCGAAGAATAATGGCCAAGGGCGAGGAGCTTGGAAAAGGCCCATTTGTTATTTCTGAAATCGAATCTTCGAAAGAACTAGCTTCGTTTACAAAGGCAGAAGAGGTTGCTGTTTTTGTTGCTGATCGTGGACGCAAGGGGCTCTCAATTCAGAGATACAAAGGCCTCGGTGAGATGAATCCAGAACAACTTTGGGAAACGACCATGGATCCAACTGTTCGAAACTTTCTTCAGGTTAAAATAGAAGATGCCATTGATGCCGATCAAGTATTTACGGTTCTAATGGGCGATGATGTTGAACCAAGACGAAAGTTTATTGAAGAAAACGCGCTTAATATTAGGAATCTGGACATTTAAATTTTCATAAATTTTAATGTTTTGCTTTTTTTTTGCTCCAACCCTCAATTGTTTTTTGCTCAGAGCGTGTTAAGGCCAAAGAGTCTGCCGCAACATCTTTTGTTATTGCCGATCCAGCACCGATTACAGCCCTAGCCCCAATATTTACTGGCGCAATTAAAGAAGTGTTACTGCCGATAAAGGCCCCATCACCGATAATGGTTTTAAATTTTTCATGGCCATCATAGTTGCAGGTGATGGTTCCAGCGCCGATGTTTGCGTTCTCTCCGACTTCAGTGTCACCTAAGTATGTAAGATGAGAAGCCTTGGCTCCTTTTTTAAGGTATGTTTTTTTTATTTCGACAAAGTTTCCAATTTTTACTTCTTCATCAAGAATCGCCCCTGGACGAAGATGGGCAAACGGACCAACCGAAGATCTTTTACCGATCAGAGCTCCTTCAAGTCGAAGTGAAAATTTTAAGGTAGCTTGATCTTCGATGGTTGAATCAAGAATAAAAGCCGAACCTTCAATAACTACGTTGTTACCAACTTTTGTATTTCCTAAAAGTTGAACATTGGGCCCAATTTTTGTGCCGCTACCAACAGTAACATCATCATCGAGATAGAGACTCAAGGGATCTTTGATTATTACACCAGCTTCTAAGAGCTGTTCAATTTTATTCTGATTTGCAATTTTATTTACCATACTTAACTGAGCCTGACTGTTAATGCCTAAAAATTCTGTCTCGCGATCCAAACAACAAGCCGCTACATGCTGACCTTCTTTTATTGCACGCGCAACTATGTCAGTTAAATAGAGTTCCCCTTGAGCATTATTTGAGTTCAAACCATTAAGGGCAGGCTCAAGGAAAAAAGAATCAACAATATAGATTCCTGAATTTACCTCAGTGATTTTTCTTTGTATATCTGAACAATCTTTCTCTTCGCGAATTTCTAAAACCACATCCTTTGAGTCCCTTATTATTCGACCATATCCCGAAGGATTATTAGCAGGAAAAGAGAGAAAAGAGAGAGTTGCTTTTTCAGTTTCGTGAAAATTAATTAATTCGGAAAGAGTTTGGGAACTAATCAAAGGAGCATCTCCAGGAAGAATTAAAATAATTCCCGAAAAATCTTTTAAGGACTCTAGTCCAACCCTGGCCGCATCGCCGGTGCCTTTTTGTTCTTTCTGTACCGAATAGATAATTGCAGAGGTGGTTGAAAGGGAGGCAGTTGCTTCTTTGATCAACTCTCCTTTATGGCCAATTACGATAGATATAGAGGTAGGAGTAAGGAGATCGAGGGTTTTAATAATATGCGTAAGGATTGGCTTACCCGCCACCTGAGCTAATACTTTTGGCAGATCGGATTTCATCCTTTTCCCAAGACCTGCTGCTAAAACGATTGCAGCAAAAGGTTTTGAAATATGAGTTTTTTTCTTAGTCATTGACACTCTTTATACCGGTTAGTGGCCAAGAGCTCAAAAAAAATTAATCCAATAGATTCAATTAGATGTCATGACCACAAGTGCTCTGAGACTTTGTGATCAAGGTGATTATATGAATTTGTTCACAGGTCAAGAAGGAGAAAATCATCATTAATAACAAGTCGTTAACATCAGTCTTTAATTACTTATCAACAGGCCTTGTGGATACTTTGTAAAAATTTACAGAAGCAAAATACCTTCAACAGGAGATTAGTTATAAATACCGCGAGCTATTGCGGCTTACTCTAACGTGAAAGGATTGAGGTAAAAATCATGAGTTCAGAGAATAAAAATGCCGAGAACAACAACTTCTTCGAGAAGTTCGGATTAGAAGTTGGTCACGGAGAAGTAAAGGTTGGTGAAACGTACCCAATTTACGGAATGATAACAAAATTTCTAGATGAAACACCTGGTCAAGTTTTAGTTGAGCTTAACTACACAATCAAAGCTCGCATGACAATCCCAACCCAAGAAAAGGTAGAGTTACTCCGCGAGAGATCGTTTGAACCAGGAATTTTTATTTCTACAGTTAAATCAAAGGATGATGGAATTGTAGTGGATTGCAGCACAGTAGTCTTTGGCAAGAGACAGACATTTGATGCTTAGTTAGGAGTTGTTTATCGGAACGAAAAAAGGCACCCACTTCGGTGCCTTTTTTGTTTTTTCTAAAACTAATTCGTAGGGACTCAAAGTAGGGCCACATTAAATTGTTTTAACACTTTTTCAATATGTGAAGACAAAGCCTTCAATATTTCAGCATCAAATATAGAATGTCCAAAAAGAACTTTCCTAAAGAAAATCTTTTTTTGGACTTTCTGTCCTCCGAAGGGATGATAAATAGTTATCCCAACTAAATGTTTTAAGTAAACCGAAGGTTTTCAACAGAAAAGTGTTCGGAATTTACTTATTGGGATAACTATAGAGGGTATTGTCACTGTTGTGTTTGTTCTTTGAACTGTCGATAATGAAGTCAAGAGACGCACAAATCTGACTTAAAATGATTTTTACATATGGCCATTGGAAATAACGATCCTAGGATTCCCCAATTTGGAACTCCAAAAAAACAAGAAGGCAAGTTGAATCTCAAGGAGATTCTTTCTTTCTTTAAAACTCTTTTCTTGTTTTTGCTCTTGGCTTTCTTTTTAAGAGCTTCCATTGTTGAGGCATATAAAATTCCGTCTGGCTCAATGATTCCAACTCTTAGAATCGGCGATCATATTTTAGTTAGCAAATTATCATACGGCTTTCGATTGCCTTACGGCTTTAAGTTTCCCTTTAGTATTAAAGACGCCATGATTTTTCAGTATGATACTCCTAAAAGAGGGGATGTTGTTGTTTTTACCCGTCCCGATGATCTAGCTTCGCCGGAAGATGATTCATCAATTAATATAATTAAACGAGTGATTGGTTTGCCTGGCGATACTGTCAAAGTAAGAGGCGCAAAGGTAACAATAAATGATAAAGAGATTGAAGAGCAGTATGCTCGTTGGCAAGAAGGTGGAATACCAGAAGGAGACTTTGGTCCCCAAACAGTTCCTGACGGCCATGTATTATTAATGGGCGATAATAGAGATCGCTCTCGCGATTCAAGATTTTGGTCTTATCCATTTTTAGAGATCTCTCGCATTAAGGGACGAGCACTGTTTATTTACTGGTCATGGGACAGTATCGGCAGGGTGTTTACGATTATTCGTTAAGCTGAGAAAAGTTGCGCCGATGCCTTATTTTCAAATAAACAAACCCACTATTTTAGATGTCTCAGGTCAGCACGCGGCTCGCTACTTAAATGCTAGACTAACTAATGATATTGCAAAACTTGGAATAAATGAAAATTGTATTGCCGCAGCCCTAACTCCTCAGGGGAAAACAGAAGCCCTGTTTTCGGTAATCAAATTAGATATTCAGCATTTTATAATAATTTGCGATGCAGGAGAGAAAGAAGAAGAGAAAGAAAAAATAACTTCAGCTTTTAAACGGTATATAGTTGCCGATCGAGTTGAAGTTAGAGATCAATCTAGTGACTGGAAGATGTTTCATATATTCAATGAAGAATCTTTTAAATCAGATCAAGAAAACTCAATATTTTATCAAAGAAAAAGAACTCAAGATCTTGGTTTTGATTTACTAAGTAAAGATTCAAAAAACATCTTTGCTGGGATTGAAGAAGTATCCGCACAAGAAAGTGAGCTATTAAGAATTAAAGCAGGCATACCTTCATTCCCTCGCGAACTAAACGAAGATCGTCTTTTTATGGAATCTGGAAAACTAGATTGGGTTTCGTTTACTAAAGGCTGTTATGTCGGACAAGAAATTAATGAGCGCATTAATAGTAGGGGAAAATCTCCGAAGTTATTAAAAGTTGCTGTATTTAATGGCGAACTCAGAGCTGCCATTAACGATAAGGTTCTAACGGTGGATAATACCAATGTAGGCGATCTTTTAAGCTTTGAATATTCAAGTAAAGAAAATAAAACATATGCTTTTATAAGCCTAAAAAACGATCTAGCCATTTTAACTTCAAATGTATCTATTAGTGATAGTGTTGGCAATTTGATTTAAGACAATCATGAAGCCCCTTTATCTTTACATTCACATTCCATATTGCCACCACAAGTGTCCCTACTGTGATTTTAATACCTTTGTAGAAAACAGAATTCCACAAGAAGAATATGCCCTGGCTATTATGGCTGAGCTTGATTCTTACAATCTAAAACCTGAGTGGCGCGATCGGGAATTAAAAACAGTATATCTTGGTGGCGGTACCCCATCTTTATTTGAATCAACTATTTTTAGACGGATTTTCTATTCAATTGCTAGTAAATATAAACAAGCAGAAGATCTTGAAGTTACCATGGAATCCAACCCAAACGATCTCTCTCTTGAAAAATTAATGGAACTAAAAGAGCTTGGAGTCAGTAGGGTTAGCATCGGTGCTCAATCATTTAATGCTGAAATTCTTAAGCAATTAGGAAGAAAACATGATCCGGAAAATATTATAAAAAGTGTAGAAAACTGCCGTAGTGTAGGCTTTGCCAATATTAGTCTAGATCTTATTTATGGAGCACCAACTCAAACACGGAAAGATTTCTCAAAAGATCTAGAAATTCTGGCTTTATTAAAGCCTGAACACGCCTCCCTTTACAGTTTAACAATTGAAAAAGGCACAGAGTTTTATACTCGTCATTCGAAAGGCCAACTTAAAGTTCCAAAAAATGATGTCTTGGCCGATATGATGGAGGAAGCTAATGAGTTTTTGCCAAAACTTGGACTTCAAAGATATGAGGTAAGTAATTTCGCCAAGGAAGGATTTTACTCAAGGCATAATGCTGCCTATTGGGACGGTAGTGATTATTTAGGTTTAGGTGCAGGTGCGCATAGCATGTTGACTCTAAAAGATGGTACCCGCGCGCGTTGGTCAAATATCGCTAATCCAAAAGAGTTTATGCAAAGTGTTTCCGAAAAAGGATCGGCTCAAGCCTGGGGTGAAAAGGTTGAGGGAGCGGGACTTGGCTTTGAATATTTAATGTTGGGGCTTCGAAATGTAAAAGGGGTCAGTCTGCACGGCTTTCAGGTTCTTACTGGAAAAGATATTTTTTCTACCTATCCGGGAATGGTTGATGCTTTGATCGGAGGTAAGTTCTTGCATTTAGATGGCGATAACTTGCGCTTAACGGAGCGCGGCATGGCCGTAGCCGACAGTGTTGTCGAGAATTTTATTCCAGAGAAGGGGAAGTGAAAACACTACTCTAAAATCTCCGTCTCACCAGTAAGAGATAGCAAGTCCAAAAGTTCTTGCCGAAAAGAATCCGCCTTCGCCCTTCTACAATCTCCCTTCGACAAGCTCAGGGCTTCGGCGGGATATAGTGTTTTCTATAGTAACTTTCAAAAGTTCTTGCCGAAAAGAAAAGGCTTTAGAAAGTTACTATCCCCCGCAGGGATAATAAATAGTGTTTTTCATTTTCAAAAATCATTGCTAACCCGAAGGGTTAACAAGAAACAAGATTTAACGTAGTTTCCATTGCGATATCTTGT
>JAWXBT010000341.1:0-2902 GCA_034440315.1 bacterium | reverse complement strand
GCCAAGAATGATTCATAAATTTCATTAACAATTTGAAAATTACTAAGATCTGTTAAAAAAATAGTGGCTTTGACAACATTTTTAAAACTAAAACCCTGATCAGATAAAACTGCAAAAATATTCTGAAGTACTTGTTTTGCTTGAATTGCAATATCATCTGAATCAATTTTACCAGTAGTAGGATTGATTGGGATTTGACCTGAAAGAAACATTAAATTATCTGCAATGACGGCTTGAGAATATGGTCCTATTGCAGCAGGAGCTCCTTCAACATTGGAAACGTATTTAAGCATTTTTTTTCTCCAAAAAGATATTTAATATTAAAATCATATTAATTATAACTAATTTAGACTAACTCTCTTCTTCCAGATCATTATCAAGATCGATAGAAGCAGATAAATGTCTAATCCTATCAACTCTGATAACACCTGGAACCATCTCAGATGACCGAATTATATTCTCAAGTTGTCTAGCATCCTCAACTAAAATTTCAAAAGAATTTATAGCCTTGCCTTCTTGAGTTGTTTTTACATGCGCATTCGCAATGTTAGCTCCATTTGTGGTAATCGCACTAGTAAGATTTGCTAAAACACCCATTTGATCCTGTGAATGCACAGTAATACGAACTCTTCTTGGAGTTTTAACATCAGTATCCCATGAAACATCGATACGTCTTTGCGGATCGCTTTGCATTACTTGAGCACAATTAGCAAGATGAACAGTAACTCCTCTTCCTCTTGTTATGAAACCAACAATCCTATCTCCCGGTAGAGGTTCGCAACATTTAGCAAATCTAACCAGCATGTCATCTATGCCGTTTACAACCACACCTACTTTCTTTCTAGAGGCCCTGGCAGCTCTTTGGAAGATCCTCTCAAGTGAAGAAGTCTTTTTTTGAAGTTTCTCTTCGATATCAGTTGCGTCAGGTAGAACAGCTGCAACCACCTTAGTTGAGCTAACTTTCCCATATCCAATTTCTGCAAAAAGATCTTCTGCTGATTTGAGGCCCATATTTTGAGCAATTTCAAGAATTCTACCTTCAGATAAGAGATTCTTAAGACTTTGCTTAACCTTTCTTAGATCTTTGGAAAGAATTTCATGCCCAATTTGTTGAGATCGATCCCTCTCTTGCATCTTTAGAAAGGCTCTAATTCTCTGTTTAGCTTTTGATGTTTCGACGAACCCTAACCAATCTTTATTTGGAACGTGGGTTTTTGATTTGATAATTTCAACTGTATCGCCATTAGTTAACTTATAATCTAAAGGAACAATTTGTCCGTTTACTTTTGCACCTGTAATTTGATGGCCCAAGTCAGTGTGAACAGCATATGCAAAATCAATTGGAGTTGATTTAAAAGGTAACCTAAATAGATCACCTTTGGGGGTAAACACAAAAACTTCATCTGGGAAAAGTTCACTTTTTACAGATTGAATAAACTCATCTGGATTTTTTAAGTATTGTTGTGTTTCAACTAATTCTGTAACCCAATGAAGATCGTAGGAATGATCCATTGAAACATTATTCTCTTTGTACTTCCAATGTGCAGCAATACCTTCTTCTGCGACTCTATTCATCTCGGGAGTTCTAATCTGTAATTCAATTCTTTGACCACTAGGACCGATCACTGTGGTATGTAAAGACTGATACATATTGGGTTTTGGCATGGCAATATAATCTTTGAACCTTCCAGGTACTGGCCGCCAAGTTGAGTGAATTATGCCGAGTGTTTCATAACAGGCTCTAATAGTTGGTACCAAAATTCTAAAACCTAAAATATCGTAAATTTCATCAAATGTTAAAGTACTCTCTTCCATCTTTTGCCAGATGGAAAAATAGTGTTTAGCACGACCTTTAACTGAACCAGAAACACCATTCTCTTCAAGCTTTTGCCTAATAAGGGTGCAAACATCATTAATATATTGATTCCATTCTGATCCCTGTCTTAGATATTTCTCTTCAATAAGTTTATAAATCTCAGGGCGTAAATATCGAAGACAGTGATCCTCCAATTCAGATTTTAACCAATGGATTCCAAGTCGATTAGCAAGGGGTGCGTAAATATCTTTTGTTTCTTGGGCGATACGGCGTTGGGCATCTAAAGACATGTGTTCAAGCGTTCGCATATTATGAAGTCGATCGCATAGCTTAACCAAAACGACTCGAATGTCTTTGGCCATGGCAATAAGCATTTTGCGGAAATTTTCAGCTTGTTTTTCTTCTTTAGATTCGAATCCAATACGAGTTAACTTAGTGACACCTTCAACGATTTCAGATACTTCTTGACCAAATTGAGAAGAAATATCTTCAGCATTGACCTCACAATCTTCGATCGTATCGTGAAGTAGTGATGCAACAACAGAAGCTACATCAAGTTTCAATCTTGAGACTAAAAAAGCAGTCTCTACTACATGATTAATGTATGGCTCACCAGAAGCTCTGATTTGACCCCTATGGGCCTTTTCAGCGTATTCATATGCCTTTTGAATTGCGGATATGTCCGGACTCGGATGGTATGACTTTACACTCTCTATGACTTGTTCAAGCTGCATCTGCCAAAGACTTTTAGTCCGTTAAGCATCTTCTTCTATCTTGCTCTCTGAGTTATTTTTCTCAAAAATAATTTGAGGAGCTATTGTTGCAACTCCATGTCCATTTGTCTTTTCAGAATTATGGCTCACTAAGGCAGCAACTCTTTCGGCTTCTAACTCTCTTTCTCTTTCCTCAAATGCAAACTGTTCTTCAGTTGACATAAAACGAACTTTGCCTGCTGCAATTTCTCTTAAAGCAGATACAATCGATTTATTTCCTCTTGTATCTGTAAGAGCCTCAGCCCCACCTAACAATTGCTTTGATCTTTTCGAAGCTAAAAGGACAAGAGCGAACCTATTATTTTCTCTGACT
>JAWXBT010000340.1:0-3056 GCA_034440315.1 bacterium | reverse complement strand
TACTATAATATATGTCAAAATACATATCCCCAATCCTGTATCGACTTAAAACAACTTTATCTAAAGCTCGAAATTATCATTTCCTGACTATTGATTTATTCGATCAATCTCCTCTTGAATAGCAGTTATTCTTTCATAAATAAGATCGATCTCATCGAAACCAAACTCTTTTCGTTTCCTGATATTAGTTAGCTTCATGTCGCCTTCTAAGGTCTTAAGTCTATCCGAGGCTTCTTTTAGCTCAGCAGCTAAGGTGGGTATCTTTCTCTGTGCAATTTTCTTAGATTCTTTTTCAAGCTCACTGTTTTTTGGATTATGTAGTGGTGTTGAGATAATATTTCCATTTCGGTCCAAAATTACAGCGGAGATAAGTGTTTCATCAACTATGACTCCAACATCCGCTCTAACTAAATATCCCTTCTCGGTCTTTATAGCTTCTGCTACTACATGTTGAATGTCCTCTTTATTTGCAACCGAAATCCATGCTTGGGCAATTTCTTCATTAAAATCGACTAGACTTTCATAAACTTCTGCTTTTAAATAACTAACAACACAAGCTTGAAATAAAATCATATAAATTAATATACATAAAGACTTCTTCATTTTCGATCCCAAAGTTTTTCATTATCAGCCTCTAAGTCTTTTCTAACCTTAGTAATAAATTCTCCATTTTGATTTGCAAAAGATTTTTTTTGCCAGTCTGAAATTTTTAGATCAATCCTAGCTTCAAGATCTTGTTTCTCTTTTTCTTTCTTTCTTAATATCAAAAGTGCCTTGCCAAGCTCTTCAGATTTTTGCTTTTTAAAAGCCGTCTCTTCAGAACCATTTAAATTACTGAGTCCATTTTCAACTTGTTTAATCCGAGATTGCGTATAACTAAGGCTGTCGTTTAGCTCGCGAAGATTACTCTCTAACTCGACTGAAGATGGCTGTCTTATATAATAATAAGGAGTTTCTTGAATCTCTCCATCTTCAAATTCAACCTGGAATCCATATTTTAATAGTGCTAGTGATGTAAAATTGACCCCAACTTCAAATGATTCACCAACTCTTTCTAAATCTTTTAATTTTACTCCATTTTCATCTGAGATAAGAACTCGAGCTCTTCTAATACTTTCTGCGGATATCTTAAGAACTAAATCCTGCCCAAAACTATACTCAGGAACATTATGAACAATCGTATCATCAGATGCTGCATTTAAAGCAAACAGTAAAACAATTAGTACGAATATTATTCCCTTAACTTTCATTCTGCTTCAAACTCCAAACGGCATTATTGCTCCAGCCTTTTTCTAAAATATTCCCAGATACATCAGAAGCTGAAACGTTATTGACTGAAATAATAAATCTTAGATCGCCACATGAAAATTCTCCCTCACTTGATATCTTAGTCACTGAACAATGAGATTTACCCAATAAAAGAAAAACTCCCTTTCCTGTTTTCCAAATACTAAGTGGTGTATTAGAACTCGAAGAGAATAGGCCTTTAGCAGTGCCTGCATAAAGTCCATTAGGTAATTCTGCAAATCCAGAATCAGACTTTATAAATCCAGTTTTAGCAAAAAAAAGTCCCGCCACAACTCCCACAATACAAAGAACTACTAAAAATAAATTTCGTTTGGATTCATGAGATTTATTATAATACTTTGCGAGAATTTCTTTTTGATTGACGATTCCACTTAACAGAGCAACATCATCAAGGCCTGGCACGCGCGAGGTGTCCCTGGTATCTGATGGTTGCTCAATAATATCTTTTGCATATAAGGGTTGCTCGCCTCTTAAAACGCATTCAAGATCATGGTGCATTTGTCCGGCTGAGTGATATCTATCATCAACTTTTACCGACATTGCCTTAGCAATTATTCTAACCAATTCTGGTGGACAGCGTGCCGCCCTTTTTCTAAGATCTTGTGGACGAAAATTAAATCGCTCCATCATGATAGAAAGTCTTGAATCACTCTTAAATGGAGACTCGCCTGCTATTAGTTCATAACCGATAATTCCAGCTGCATAGATATCACTTCTCTGATCACATTCACCTAATTCTACATATTCCGGTGAAACATACTTCGGAGTTCCCACCATTGAGCCAGCGGCGGTAAGAGTGATAGATCCTCGTAGTCGTGCCACTCCAAAATCACTTATTTTTGCTACCTTATCTTTTGTTAGAAGAACATTTTCAGGCTTTAGATCACGATGAACAATTCCTTCTTCATGAATTGCTTCTAATCCTGCTGCAATCTGACTTAAGATACTAATCACTTGCCTGATCGGCATTGGTTCAGCAGGACTATGCTTCTCCATAAGATCCCCCAGATCTCCCCCATCAATATGCTCCATAGCATAAGCTTGTGCTTCATCTGAATCGAAGTACTCAAAAGCACGAACTACATTTTTGTGATTAACTCTATATGAAGCAACAATCTCATTTCGAAATCTCTCCCTTGCTTCTTTAGATTGAACAATTCCAGGATAAAGGATTTTTAATGCTACAAGAAAATCTCTATAGTCAGGATCACATGCTAGATACACCGCCCCCATGCCTCCAGTTCCGATGCAACGGATTATTTCGTATCTTCCGCCAAACAACATGCCCGGCTCTAGCCCAGGGATCATTAACTCTCCTTCAATTTTTCTCGAACGAATTTTTCGAACGAATTAGATAAATCTTTCTAACTCCTTAAATCGGCGAGATCACACAAGATCTTGAATTTACAATTCTTAACTATCTGCCTTTGCTTACAGAAGAGATTTTTCACTGTAAACTTTACTTATATCAATAATTTCAAATAGTTATCAGTGCTCTTACGGCAAGCTTGCTATCGTGTTACAAACGCACTCATGTCAGCTCAGAGCAATATGAATAGGAAATTTCCATTAAGGGCCCGTTGCGAAACTCTCTCCTACTGCAAAAATAGATCTTTGGCCTGCGAATTCGTCAGTCATCGAGAGAAAATCCTCAACATATCCCAGTGGATATGCTTGCGGTTTTCTCTCTCGATTTCCTCGTCTCGGCTCAAATCTCTCTTTCCTCGTAACGGAGGTAGTTTCGCAAC
>JAWXBT010000339.1:0-3793 GCA_034440315.1 bacterium | reverse complement strand
TACTTACTGAACATGACGGCCATCATGATGTGGGTTGAAAAGCTCTTAGAAATTTTCCTTCTTGTCGTCAAAATGATTTAATTAACTTTATTAATAAATAATAGAAGAATAAATATGAACAGAAATACACAAGAAATTACTGAAAATACCGATGTAATTGGGTTAAATTATACCGAGGACCCTAGGATAGCTGAGAGTATGTTCCTCAAAGCCAGCGATTCAGAGATTAATGACTTTTTCTCTCAGTTAAAGCTCTTAGATTCTCCTATGCGCGAGCAAGCATTTGTTAAGTGTTGCCTACTTGGAGTATTGTCCATATCTAAAATTAATAATTAATTTTAACTATGGAAAAGAAATCTAAGATATTAGTCGTTGAAGATGATTCATTAGTAGGTGCAGATCTTGTGGCAACTCTAAGTTCTCTTGGGTACTCAGTTGCTGGACCAATAACAAATGGAGAAGATGTAATTGATCAAATAGATACTATTAAGCCCGACTTTATCTTAATGGATATTAGCCTTAATGGAAAACTTGATGGTATCCAAACTGCCCAATTACTCGAGAAGAAAATAGAGGTTCCAATTGTATTTCTAAGTGCACTTAGCGATGAGGTTACTCTACAACGCGCCAAACTTAATAATATCTATGGTTTTTTAATCAAGCCTTTTGACGGTGCGGAATTAAGATCAACAATCGAATTAACACTTCATCGCTTCAAAGTTAGAGAATTAGATACAGATTTAGAACCTGAATATAAAGAGCTATCTGAAATAGTTGGCAATTTAGAAACAAATACCTCAATTTGCGATCTCCTTTCAAAATTAGATCTGTTTCGAGATCTTCCGCTAAAGGCTTTAGAAGATCTGGCTTGTAGTTGTTCAATACGTAAATTAGAAGCTGCTAATTTTATAGTTAGTGAAGGCACCTCATCTGAAGGAGGATTCATTCCAATCTCAGGTAGAATCAGCATCACTAAGACCTCAGATGCTGGAAAGGAATTAATAGTAACGTTATTAGCTCCTGGTGATGTCTTAGGAGTACTTTTTAATATTAAAACATTCTCAGCAAGTTGCTCAGCACGCACCCAAATTCCTTCCAATATCATTTGGATTCCAAAACATGCTTGGGAGTCCTTTACTAATAAAAATTTACAGATATTTAAAAATATTAGTGAGATTTTAGTTAGTCGCTTAAAAACTGCTTTCATTTTATCAAGTAGTTTAGCTCATTCGAGAGTAGAAAACAGAATAATCAATGCACTCATTGCTCTATTACCTGATTTTGGCAAGGCTACTCTCGGTAACACCAGTCACAAGAGGATATATATAACTCGCAAAGAACTATCAGAACTTACTGGCACTACTCCAGAAACAGCTATCCGTGTAACTAAAAATCTAGAAAGACAACAACTCCTCGATTTAAGCCGACCAGGAATTATTAAGATTCTTGATCTTAATAAACTTATGGAAGCCTCCACTTCTTAAGTTTCATTCTCTTTCTGTAGAAAAACTTATTTCTGCCAAGAAAGTCTGATTGATAATTTGAGTTGTTAATTCTGATTTTAGATCCACCTTGGTTAGCATTCGAGCAAGCTTTAATCCTGTGGAATCTTTTAAATTACTCAAAGCCGGTACGGATTGAATGTCATTTTCTATGCGAATTGTCATAAGACCAGAAGTTTGTCTTCTGATCTGGAATTTGATTTTGTCTTTGCCATGTCGAGTTGCATTATCTAATAACTCATTAATAATTAGACTTAGGGAGGAAGCTAGTCGAGGGCTGCCACTAAATTCAGGTAATAACTCAAATTCAATATGTCTATTGAGTGATATGAGTTCAATTAATTGATGAAGCACTAAGTCAATTCTAATAATTTTATTAAAATCATTTTTTTTAGTTTGTTCAAATAAAATATCATGTATCAACGAAAGGGAATGAATATGATTAATAAGTTTTTGAATTTCTGATTTATCAATATTCTCGCGACTAGCAAACATTAAGTTAATGTATGATATTAAGTTTTGTAGAGTATTTTTGACGCGATGATGGGCCTCAAGGACGGCTTCTTGGTATATAATATTATCAATATGAGGTGGTTGTTTTTCTTGATCTTTCATTGGGCCTATTTAAATAATTATTTGAAATATAACACTTGAGAACCGATCCTACTCTTAAAGTATTGGGGCAAAAAGTCTAGCAAATTTAGCAGATAGTCGCTGCCACAAAGGAAATTCGCCAAATTCCATATTTTTCAGCTGGGCGCAGTTTGTCATGTCCCGTTCTAACATTTCAGCAACCTGGCTATTAAACTTTTGATCTGATGCTAATATCATTATTTCAAAATTTAGTCGAAATGAGCGATTGTCAAGATTAGCTGTGCCTACAGCGGCAAGGTTCTGATCTATCAGTAATACTTTTTGGTGTAGAAAACCTTTATAATATTGAAACACTTTCACTCCAAAACTTGAAATCTCACAAAGATAAAAAAGGGATGCTAGACCAACTAAAAAATGATCTGACTTCTTAGGAAGAATCAGTCGCACATCGACTCCTCTTAGAGCTGCCAATTGCAATTCACGAATAACTGCTTCATCAGGAACAAAATATGGACTTGAGATCCATATTCTTTCTTTCGCGACACGAATAGCTTCAGAAAAGAACAAAGCACATGTCTCTCGTTCATCTGCGGGTCCGGAAGCAATTGAAAGGATCTCAACCGAGCCAGCTTTTTTTGCATTCTTCCAATCAATAGTGGTCTGCTTTCCTGTAGCCCAAAGCCAGTCAGAAAAGAATATACTTTGGATTGAAATTAGAGCTGGACCCATGATCTCTACATGAGTGTCTCTCCATTCTCCAAATTCTTTCTCTCGTCGGAGATATTCATCTCCAACATTTAGTCCGCCAACAAAAGCAACCTTGCCATCAACAACCAGAATCTTACGATGGTTTCGAAAATTAAACTGAAAAAAATTATTCCAACCCTGTCGAGTCTCAAAAGGAAATATTTCAATACCAAACTCACGCAAAGATTGCAGGTAAGCATGGGATAAATCTTTACTTCCAATTTCATCATAAATGAAGTGAATCTTTACTCCAGCTTTTGCTCGCTCAATCAAACAATCTCTAAGCTCTTTGCCAATTCGATCGTCGCGTACTATAAAAAATTGGATAAGCACATAATTTTCAGCTCTTCGAATTGCCTCGAAGATGGAAGCAAAGATCTCATCACCATCAATCAAAAGACGAATAGAGTTACTTGAAACAAATTGAGTTCCTGAGATGGCTTCAAAGGTACGTTCAACTGAGTGATCCTCAAGTAAGCTTGGAGTGCGTAACTGCGAAAATGATTTTTTATGATTTGCAAGGTCAGTACTATAAATTTTATGGAATTTTATTCTAAGTTTTTTATATCCCCTAAAGCGACTTCTACCAAAAACTAAGTACAATGGCACAGCTATATAAGGAAAAATAACTAATGACAGGCCCCAAGCAATTGCTCCCTGGGCAGTCCGAGTTAAGTAAAGAGCTTCAGCTGCACTAAAAAATCCAAGCATATGGATTGCTGCAACAATAATTGCCCCTATTTCAAAGTTTGCCGACAATGTCATAAAATTGAACAACTTATAGTTTGGAAACTGCCTTAAACATGATCTAAATCATGCTATCTTGTTAAACATAAATATAAAATAATATAAACCGAATAAAACTGCTCTGCTTTGAAAGCAGTGCCTAACGCATTATTTATGGCACTTGCTGTAATTTTCTCATTATTATGCATCTTAAAATTCTTTCC
>JAWXBT010000338.1:0-3365 GCA_034440315.1 bacterium | reverse complement strand
GCCAAAACCAGGTCCAAAATCACCTCTAGGCGAGTCTTTAGAGATAATACCAATCAACACTCAGTCCAATGATAAATATACTCAGACTTCAGATCTGTGGGCTCGCATCAATGCCTTTCTATCATTCAAAGCAATCAATACGCGCAGTACATACTTTGGAATCATCAAAGAATGGTGCGCTTTCTTAGGCACTGAAGTTGGAAGTTCTGATGCTGCAACAAAGATCTGCTCTGCAACAGATAACCAAGCAGCAACTTATCGTAAATGGCTTGAGAATAAACCTGGAGAAACTCCAAGAATTACCCGCAAGCAAAAAATACCTGAGTCAATTGAACTTATTCAAACCACCTACAAACAATCCAATACTCGTGACGGAACTCAAAGTACACTGGCTAATGCCACAATTGCTAAAAAATTAATCGCCATTAGACGTATCTACAAAATGCTAATCTCGACCGGAATATACCAAGGACTCAACCCTTTTGATTCCGATCTAATCCCTACTCCTTCCGCAAAATCTGGGCAAAAACGACCTACTGAAATGATCGACTTTTCTCTTGTTAAGAAAATGATTGAAATTCCAGATGTCAAAACACCTAAAGGACTTAGAGATAAAGCAATTTTATCTATCCTATTTGGAGGCGGTATTCGTAGAAACGAACTTATTAATTTGCGAATTGCTGATTTAAAAAAAACTGCTCAAGGTACAATCTTTATTAGATTACGCGCTACCAAAAGTAAAAAAGATTACGATCAAGCCTTGCCAGCTTGGGCTTCACAAACAATTACTGAACTAGTAACGCAACGCAAAAAAGACGGAGCTGGCGACTCTGATTATATTTTTATTGGCTATACTGGTCGAGGAGGCTTAAAAGCTACCGCAAACCATATCTCTGCGCCGGCTATATATATACTATTTAAAGGTTATTATGCCCTCGCTGGAGGTAGTGATTCCGTAAGTCCGCACTCAGCACGTGCCACCGCTATTACTAAACTACTTTCAGATGGCATTCCACATAGACTTGTCCAGGAATTCTCACGCCATTCAAGCATTCAAATGGTTGAACTATACGACAAAAGAAGGATTGGCGTTGAAGAAAATCCCGGCATTGATCTCGATTTTGAGCCTAAGAAATAAAGCTTTCACCCCCAATTTACAATTTTCTCCTTTGGAAGATGTTTAATAAAAACATCATGAGTTAAGGTAAGAGCTTGCTGACGTATTGATTTTGAATACGAAGCTACTCCCTCACTATTTTCAAATGGATAGAAAAGAATATCAGAGTCATCTCGAGAATTTCTAATATTCTTTAGAAATTCGGAACTCATTCTAAAAGTTCCAACCCAAACATCAAAAAGCTTTGAAATTGGAAATTCAGATGAGAGTTTATTAAGAAAATTAGAATAAATTGATTGCCAATCATTCACTGCCAGTATCGGATCAAAACATAAGCGAACCTTCCAGCCATCCTTAATTGCCATTTTTGCAGAGGCTAACCTGGAATCTAATGATGGCACTCCTTTTTCATACTTCTGAGCAATTTCATTTGGTGAAATAGTCCATGAAAGTATTACATTTGGTGAAACTGTAAGATCAGATATTGACCGATAAGAAACACTCTTGGTTCTAATCTCAACTGTTAATTTTGGCCGAGTTTGTGCAAACTCAATCCATTTTCTACTCCAAGGAACAATAGATTCAAAAGATAACAAATCAGTCTCATATGATGGGCTAAGATATAGCTCACCTAGCGCTAGTTCCCTATCGGTATCATTAAAAAAATCATCATGATTAATAAAGATTACTGCATGAGGTGAAGTAAACATTCCTTGTAAAAAACAATAATCGCAATCATAAACGCAATTAAGAATTGGAGTTGTATAAAAGAACCTTTCTACTTCATTATTTTGGATCACATCACTGGCTTTATGAAGAAAGCCATCTTTCTTCACTGCTAAAATAAGTTTCTGAGAAGACTTTGCTTCACGCCAGTTTTGACGAGTCCGATTAAAAACTTCTTGATATCTATCAATCTCAATTATGTTGGCTTTCGGCAATTTTTCTAAAATTTCATTTGTAAAACTTAGTCCTTTGGCAGCTTTCTCAACATAGATATGAGAAAACTTAGATAGTGAGAAGAAATTCTTTGATTGCATTGAAGTGCTCATTCCGCTCTAACTTACTACTTGGCGTAAATAAAGAAAACTTCTTTAAACCTTGAATCTTCCCGCCCCTTACCTTAAAACCCTTAGCTGAATCTCTAAATATAATTTTCTGAGAAACAGTTAATTCAAATTTCTGCTCGATCAATGACAGAAGGGCTTCTTCTTCAGTTATAAAATTATTACTTTTTTTTATTTCTAAACCTAAAAGTGTTTCAATAAATCCGAATATGTGTGGGAGATTATCTAAAATTAACTTAGAAATAATTTCTTTATTTAATTTTCTTTCTGTCAGAGTATCCGAAATGACTTTTAAGGAATAAACCCTGGAAGTATCCGCAAACTTAGAAGCAGCTTCAAAAAAACCAGAGGCTTCCATATCATAAAAATCTATTCCTGGAATCTCATCTGAAACGGCTAAATCAAATGTTCCTAAAACCCCTTCCTGCAAATCTCCTTTGAGCTTTAACTCAGGAAAAAAACACCGTCCTGCTGAGAGATCGACAATTTTATGTGGAACAACGAATTCTGAAATTTTATAACTCGATATAGATCCACAAACTCCAATATTAAAATAGTAATCCCCTGCTCCCAAAACCCCTGTGATGTATGATACTGCAGCTGCTGAATTAACTTTGCCTATCCCAGTTATAATTAAAAAAGCATCAGAACCTTCAAATACCTGAAAAGCGGTCAGTTCTGCTCGTTTCTTTAATTGAAGTTTTTCAATAATTGGTGCTGCCTCACAGTAAAGAGCACATACATAAATAATTCGAGGCTTAGACATAGTTAAGACATTGGTGCCCCGAGGGAGACTTGAACTCCCACATCCTTACGGACACAGGCTTCTGAGACCTGCCAGTCTACCAATTCCAGCATCGGGGCGTATTATAATTGCCCTTAAGTAGCACTATTACTGGCTTAGATACAACATTGGGAAACAATTCAGTGTAATCGAGATTGTTTCATACGAATTATTCTTAGATATGTCACCTAAAAAACTAGTAACATGAATAAGATCTCAAGCATTAAAAGTTGGCACGCATTTCGCAATACATAGTCTTATGTGCGGTAAACTTTCGGTTCGCTCCGAAATAAGCCATTACGAACAACCTTCGTATAGAACACATTTGTCTCCTTGCTTCTGTTGCCTAACTCCTCGCTAAGCGGGTCAACTGACCCGCTTTTTTTTATGCTTTTTT
>JAWXBT010000337.1:0-2587 GCA_034440315.1 bacterium | reverse complement strand
TAATTAATCAGAATAAAGTGGCAGGCACTTCCACCTAAAACCATAAGATGCCAGATATCATGTGCTGATAAATGACCTTTCCAAATAGGAGGGTGATTTATAAGAAAAATAATAGCCCCTACAGTATAAAATATTCCGCCCCCAATTAACCAACTAAGAAGATTATTTGAAAGATTCATGCTAATAGGTTCGATAGCAAATAAAAATAACCAACCCATAGCAAGATAAATTATAACCTGACTGGCTTTTGATCTCTTACTTCCTTTAAAAACACTATAAACGCCGATTAATGCTAGTGACCATTCTATTCCCAACATCAACCAACCTTGAAAGCCTTTGATGACGAATAAACATATTGGAGTGTAGGTTCCAGCGATTAGTAAAAAAATTGCAGCGTAATCACACTTTTCAAAATGACAGGCAACATGTTCTTCGCAGTGCAGACCGTGAGTCAGAGTGCTTGCAAGAAACAATAAAATTAAACTACTTCCATATACAATGCTCGCAAAAAGAGCCTCTTGGTTATTACCCGAGGCAATTATAAGAATTACTAATCCTGCAATTGAAAGCAAAATACCAAAAAAATGAGAAATAGCTGGAAAAGGTTCTTTGAAATATTTTTGCATAATTAATGGTGGTAATTTTAAGCTAACTTTCTCATTATTTTAAGGTTTTGGAAAATCAAGTCATAAGTAATAGCTCTAAGTTATTGTTTTTTGCAGTAGAGTACTAAATACGATATGAAGTGCCATGTCTGCAATTTCAACTCAACATACTTTTGACTTAACAATCTCTGATCCTGGTCATGCTCTCTTCGTTGAATCAAGATTAAGGCTCTCGTATATAACAAATGAGCCCATAGAGAGATTTTTTGCCAAAATTTTAGCTTACGGCCTGAATTACTCTTCAGATATTGAGATAGTAAGTGATTCCTCAGATCAATTAGAACCTTTAATATTTCGCAAAGATTTAACTGGGCAGTATCTAAGTTGGATTGATATTGGCTGTCCTTCTCTTAAAAAATTAAGTAAACCAGCCCGTTCTCACCAAGACCCTCTGATTAAAATCTACTTTTATAGAGAAGGACACCTAGCAGAATTTTTAAGAGAATTTCGAGATTTTAAAAATGATATTTTAAATAAAATTCAAGCGTATCAACTTGATCCAAAATTTCTATCTACACTTGGATTAAGTCTTAAGAGATCCTCAAAGTTGAGCATGACCATAATTGAAGATGCACTATACGTTGAATTAGATGGTGTCAGTTTTGATACGATTATTCCTAGAGTTGATTTGATCGGCAATGCTGATAAGAAGCCGTTAACTGAATAAGTTAAACTACTGATTTTTTGTATTTTCTAATTCAGATCCTTGTTTTTATTCAGTTTTCTATTTTCAGAAGCTCTTCATACATCACAACTTATTGAAATTACTTAATAACATAGTGGTAATAGGCAGTTGAAGTTGCCTTGGTTTTAAAAGTTTTACTTTTTGGTTTTTTCCATGTCTCAACACATGGGTCCTGATCCTACAAGTAGGGATCCGACCCTCGGATTTCAAGAAAGCATTCTTGGCCTAGCTAAAGATCTAGGTGGAACAGCCCGCGTTATTCCTCGACAAGGTAGTAAGATTGATGGCGAAATAAATCCTCTGGATACTACTGCATTTGAAATTTCACATGGTCATACAAGGTTAATTTTAGAGATTGATAATCAAGATAGATTAATTTCAGTAAATTTATCAACGCAGGGCGAAACTGGTCCTTTGATTAGTCGAATATATCACTCCAATACGGACAATGTGATTACCCTTGCTGACGCACACGCTTTTACTACAAATACAATTCGACTTTTATTTGGAAATATAGATTCCGCTGTTAATTCAATTCAAAGTATAGTCGGTCCTGAAAACTTAAAAGTTCAATTTCCATTTAATGCTTCTCCAATTAGAGAACTTTATGGAAAGCTGATTTCAGTTTTTTGGGAGAATGCCTTAGTTCATCCTACTGAAAAAAAAGATGACCGTTTTGATGCTTATACTCGGACACGTTATTCAACTTCTACAGGACTAAATAAAGTTCTAGAAAAACTGGGAGATAATCCAGCTCTAATATTCTCAGACAAAGATAATATGGGAGTTTTAAATGATTTTGGGCTTAAAGAAGTAGGAGATTATCTTCTTAAATATGAGGCAGAAATGTTTAAAAGATATTTCGATATTAAAAAAGACGAAATGGGCAGTTGGGGAGGGGATGAGATTGTATATTTTACAAATGCTACACCAGAAAAGTTAAATACATTTAGAGAAATGTTAACTGAGATAAATAAAAGAAGAGATCAGATTTTTAGAGCGGAGAATCTACCCGGTGAATTAAAAGGTATTTCTGATATCCAAGGCAAGGTGTCTCAAGCCCATAAAGCAGCCGAGTTTAAGAAAATAAATATTGCATTAAGAACTGCTTGGAGAAGTCAGGCCAAAGGTGATATTAGTTCTGAGGCAATGGGTGAGTGGTTACTGAGTCGAATCGCGCCGCAAATTCGAGATGAGTGGCTAAATAAATGCTTTGGAATTAAAAATGAGGAAAATG
>JAWXBT010000336.1:0-4336 GCA_034440315.1 bacterium | reverse complement strand
GTTTTTCATTAATCTCAGAATTTTCTAAGAGACTTAATTTTTCTCCAATAATTGATTCAATCTTAACTTTATATTCATTTGATTTTGAACCGATTAGTTTTTTCTCTTCAGCAGTTTTATCTTTAAGAGATTTCAAGATGAGTGAAATCTGCCCCTTTGGACCAATAAATTTAGATTTAAGATCGAGGGTTTCGGCCTTGGTCTTTACTGTCCCCAGGGATTGGTTAAATTCTTGAAATAAGGAGTCAAGCTCAGATGACATAATATCGCTTAAAATATAATAATTACGGAAGATTAGCAGACTTTTTGAACAAATTACAAGTTAGTAGTAATTGAGCGATTTTGTTATTTTTCTGCCCTAATTAAGTTTGAATCCTCTGTGTTTAGTTCGGTAGTACTTGTAAAATTAAAGAAAACCACCTTAGATTATTAAGGCACTAATTTTCTAATACTGGATTAGCTTTGTAGTTATTCAGATAAGTGCACTCGTATTGATTCGAAGATCATTTTCGTACTACACTGCCGAGTCATCCAACCACATATGCGCTAGTAGCTCATCCGCCTACGCGGTAGCTACGGCGGGATTGGATCATAGGTTCTAGTATCGTTGAGTTTTTGAAGTTTTCACGTGCGCTAGTAGCTCAGTTGGTAGAGCAGCTGACTCTTAATCAGCGGGTCGGGGGTTCGAAACCCTCCTGGCGCATAACCATTTCCTTCTTTCTTGAAAAACATTTGATCGACCATTTTGCCAATCACGCCGGAGCTTAGTCACGGCAACACTTTCCATCCTATGCCCGTCCTATGAATGATTTTTACTTCTGCCGCATTTTCGCTGAGTCACAGATGCCACGCCCATATCAGCTAGTTTGCCTAATTTGAGTAAGGATTGAATATCAATTAAAATACTCCACTATGTCAGAAAACAAAGAAGAACAATTTGAAATCAATGAGCTTTGCCGAAAGATTGAAAGCATTCGATTGGCGGATCATTTATCTGATGAACAGAAGCTTGCATTTGCGCGCGCGACTTTACAGATCGTGCGAGATAGCCAAGACATGAAGGAATTACTATGACAACTTCACAATTTTCACCCGACACGCCTTTTGCTTCAACAACAGGTCCAGATTATCCACTGAGACGATTGCCACAAATAAGGCCATCGTTGACAGCACTCTTAGACATTTAGAAGATGTGTTGAGAGCTTCCCCACCCAATGATGATCAGAAATCGAAACTTATGGCGATTTGCGACAACTAACTAAAGAAAAACGGAGTTGAAAAAAATGCTGCTCCGTTCGAAGTGGCTTATGAAGGGCAGTTCAGCAAGCTCGAAGTACGTCCAGGCATACACGGTAAGCTAGAAGTACAATTCACCCTTCGTGGTGGATTAGATAACCTGGAAGCTGCCTGTAATGAAATTAACGAAGCCATGAAACTTGCTACCAACTATCCAAAGTCAGGCTTTAAGGTTTATCTCTCTGGAAATAATGATTACATGGAGGCGATGATATAACCGTAACTTATACGCCCGTTATTAAAGATTCCAGCGGCAGAGTTCGCTCTGGCTCAAATCCAGCTGAATCGCACGAAGCTCTTTTATCCAGTCTAGGCCTTGAATTCGTGAATAATGATCTTCATCGTCTTGCATGCGGAGCGTTGCGTGTAAAAGAAGGATTTCCTAAAGATCAGAATCAGATCGGCGGAACTAGTGATAAGGGAGATCTGAACGAAGGGATGGTAGTGAGAACTGAAAAGGGGTCTCGCTTTGGTGCCGTCCACTCCTTTCATATTGGTGCCCACGCCTTCGCCTGGGGTGACGCCTCTGCTTACGTCTTCTTGGTTGTCGCTGGCGCGGTCCCTCGGAATTAAAAATTTGATAGTTGGTATCCGTTTTCACCAAGATTTTTTTCACAGAGGTTTCGGCGAGGCAGGGACGAGACAGGGAGCGGAGGATTCGTATCGTTAAATCAGTGGATAGATGTTTTAAATTGAAAGGTCCCTGATTCTAACTTAACCCAAATTCATCAGAATTCCTGGCAGCATTATGGGCCCTGCAAAGCAGCCGCAAGTTTTCATAACTATGATCCCCGCCCATAATAAATGGTTGAACATGATCAATCTCAATATCCCATTTTGAGCCACAGCGCTGACCAGAGGGCGACACAAAACTACAGCAACCACCATCACGCTTAAAAATTTCATCGCGCAAGATTAAAGGAATATGCCGCGTGGTAAGTTTTATAGTTCGTTTAGGAGTAGGGTCATTTACCTCTCTCGCAGGTTTACTTTTGCGCCGCTCCAGTCGTTTCTCCGGTGATTTTTTATCAATCAAAACTTCTAAAGCTTCAGCAAATATATCCTCCATTGAAATTCCTTTCGGATACTTGCCTGAAAGTAAGATTTTTGCAGCTTCAACCATCTGCAAAAAGTCCTTATCAGCCGCAAAAGTAATTCGCACTCGCTCAATTGTATTTGCTTGATTTTCTATAGTAGATGGTGGCGGTTTCACAGTATTTTTCGGAACAGTATTTTGAAAATCACCGTCGGCGCCGGAGGAGATTTTAGAATCGTGTTCGTTATTCTCATCGTGAGTTTGTTGTTGCAAGAATAGGGCAGAGGCTTCCTTTTTCACAACATGAATTGGCGTAATCGTATCGCGTGTTCCACGAACAAGTGGATCCTTGAATCTTGCTGCAATAGCCTCAGTGGCGCGATAACTCTTGCCTATTGCCTCGTTAAAAATACTCGTTGCATTCTCTTTTGTGATAACTGAATAAAGCAACGAAAGCCCAGCCAGGCTTAATTTTCTTTCCTTCAAAAGAGATTCGATCTCTGGAAATCTTTTAAGCAATCTAGCAGCTCGAATACGACGGTTGGCAGAAGGCTCCGAATACTGAAGCGCCGTTGTGCAGAACGCAAACAGGGAAGGATAACCCTCATTTAGGTACAATCGGCGCTCTTCAACCTCAATCAGATACTTCAAAACGCCAATAGAAGCCTCACCCTCCCGGGCAACTAATTTCCTTAAATTCTCGATCAAGACCGAATCGGTAAGGGCAGAAATGTTCGACATAATGGCCTTTTAGTTAATAAGTCTATATAAATACTATATAGAATAATAATAGAAGAAACGGCAAAGGTCAATAAGTTTTGAAAGGTTTTTAAAATCAATAAAAATTAACATTCTCAGAGAGTTGAGATTTTATGTGACGCAAAGCTACGTAGTGATAAAATCATTCCATACAGGATTCCCAGTTTGGAGAGGGATTAAGAAGGGAGGACTGGGTTTTTCGCAGAGCTAAATAATAGCTATCCTTATTTTCTTCAATCACACTTTCAAGCGAACTGTAAGGAACATAGGAATAACCAGCTTGTAGAAGGAGCAGTGTTGTTAAAACTCTTGATAATCCCCCGTTCCCATCCTGGAAAGGATGAATCGCAAGAAATCTAACAATAAAAATTCCGATTACAATCAGTACATGAAGCTGTTTAATATGGTTCTCGGTAAATGGAATTGACTCCCAGCTGTTGAATACGATTTCCATCGCTTCAGCATAACCAGCCACCTCCTATTCATCTCGTGAAGCAAAAGATTGTTTGCCGACCTGTGAAAGTAGCTCTTCGACCTGTCTGTCCGAGAGCTTCGAACCTTCGATCCGGGTTGATGATCCTATACTTTCATTCGTTGCAATCTTTCTAAGAGCTGCAAGTCTCTCGGGCGCTAGTATTTTTAGTGCCCGCCAAGCACCCTTAAACTCATCCACGTCAGAGATGAGTTTTAAAGTTTCAGGTGTAATTTCTAATAGGTTGCATGGATTATAGCCGATTGTTTAGCCAATTATAGCCATTTAGCATGGCTTCGTCGGACAAGAAGGCTATGGCGGACAGGTTGGGGGTTCGAAACTTCGCCGGTGCACCATTCTTTTGTTATGTTCTGAGGAATTTTAATTGGTTGGCAAAGTCTCACTAGACACTGAAATTCTCACTTATTGATCAACTGTAAAACTCTCGGCGGATTGCGTTAGAGTTCTTGGTTGGCCATTTCTAAAACCTTGAAGGTGGTGACTACTACCCGCCGCAAAATTGGAGCCGTCCAGCGGAACATTAAATAAAGCTTGACCCGAACTATTGGCAGTGGCACGACCAATAAATACCGGATTAACCAATCTTAATAATCTCAAATACCCCATGGGAACCGGCGGCTGAGCCAATTCCGAGGAACGAAAGAGAGAAACTCTCTGTCCAGGACTTGCAGCAACTTGCACGACAAGGACTTGACCAGCAGTAACCGAACCAACCGCGCTAATATCTGATCCTAAGTCATAGAGAGAAAGTT
>JAWXBT010000335.1:0-2719 GCA_034440315.1 bacterium | reverse complement strand
TGCGATCGCAGGTTTGTTACCATGTTCGGGTAGAGTCTTATTGAATGGGAAGCCAATCCATCGGTTGTCTGCTTGGGAACGTGTCGAACGTGGCATATCGCTGATGAGGGCGCGTGATAATATATTCCCTAGTCTGAAGGTGAGTGAGATGTTGCGGTTGAGTGGGGTTGCTGACCCTCCTGATAACATCCAGCCATTTTTAGAGAAGCAGGTTTCGGCTTTGAGTGGTGGTGAGAGGCAGAGGGTTGTGTTGGCTTGCACTCACGGTCGTTCTTCGATTTTACAGATGATGGATGAGCCTTTTGGGGCTTTGGATGCGATCGGTGTAAAAGAAGTGCGAGAGATGATTGAGTTTGGTGGTCAAAAGGTTTTTTTAATTGCTTTACCAGCTAATATTTGAGGAGAAAAACAATGAAAAATATTATTTTTGTTCCTGGTCTGACTAGTCCATTCCATGAGTCTCATAAGTCAGCCTATGAATCTTTAATTAAAGAATCAGAACAGCGTGGGTATTTGTCTAAGATGGTTTGCTTGCCTGGTCAAATTAATGAACAAGGAGATATTCAAGGTATACTCAGTCCTGAATCTTCCATTGAAGCTTTAACAAAAATTCTTGTAGAACTAGAACAGACGCAAGAAAAATATCGCTTAGTCGGCTTCTCATCTGGCTGTGCAGTTGTTATATCAACAATTTATAAGCTTCAAGTACTTACGGGTCTAGAGGCAGTAGTACTATGGGGAACTGTTCCTTTCTGGCATGTGTGGAGAGTTTTTGTCTTGGGCAAAGATAGAGATGGATTGGGAAAAGGAACTAATATTATTCAACCAGAAGAAAAGTTCTTTAATCAATTAGAACCACTTGAATTCTTACTTCCTCTAATTGATTATCCGACCACAATTGCTCTTGGTAAGGATGATCCTTATATCTCAGTTTCTTACATTGACTATTTGAAAAGCATCACCAGCGAAAATAACAAGAAAAACTTTATCTTTAAAATTATTGAGGGATGTAAGCATACAGTCAAGCCTTCTGAAAATTGGCAAGGCTATTTATCAACTATATTTTGAATTGAACCAAGGATAAAAACATGAAACGCAGATCTATTTTTCAGTTTGTAATTACCTCGTTTTTGGTGGCTGTGCTCACAGCTTCCTGTGGATTGTTTGGAAATTCAGGAACAGATGTACCTAATCCAAAAAACACATCCATTCAAAATAAGACATTCAAGATTGCTGGTATTCTACCCTTGACTGGTCCTGCTGCGGATTCAGCCGAATACATTAAAAAAGGTATGGATCTAGCAGCAGAAGAAATTAATGCAAAAGAACCAGGCAGTATAGATTTGATTTATGAAAACTCTAAGAATGAAGTTAAATTGGGAGTAAGTGCTTTTCAGAAATTGGCTATTACTCAGAAACCAAATGCAATAGTAATTTCTAGAAGCTCAATTACTAAAGCTGTTGCGCCACTTACAAAAGATAGTAAGACCGTTCTTATTGCTACATCTGTTGCTATTCCTAAAGTTACAGACTCTAGCGAATACGTGTTTCGAGTATATCCAGAAGCCAATGGACTTGCTGGAGTGGCGGCTAAGTATGCCATTAAACAGTGTAAGAGTGCTACCGTAATATATGTAAATGATGATTTCGGTCTAAGTAGTGCAGAAGTCTTTCAGAAAACATTTGAGAAAGAAGGGCAAAAAGTAGTTTCTAAAGAGCCTTATAATCCAACAGAAAAAGATTTTCGCACTCAGTTGGAAAAAATCAAATCTTTAGATCCCTCTTGCATCTGGCTAGTTGGATACGGTCCTGCATACAGTACAATTATCAAACAAATTCGAGAATTGAATATTCCCTCTGAAGTTATAGCTGATCAGACATTGGGTTTACCTATCACTGTTCAACAAACTGGTAGTGCTGCGGAAGGAATTGTTTATGTTGACGCTCCAATTGGGAAAGAATTTGCAGAAACGTATCAGAAACGGTACGGAAATTTACCAACTAGCTATGCTGGTTACTCTTATGACATTGTGAAAATGTTAGACAAGGTTCGCAAGGAAAAAGGAGTATCTAATGAAGATATACGAATTGGTTTGTCTTCTATTAAAGATTTTTCTGGTGCTATGGGAAAAATAAGTATTCTTCCGAATAGAGATGCCTCCATCGAGTTTGTACTTATGCAAATTAAAAATGGAAAACCCACAATATACAAGTAAGTCCTATATTAAACTAAACCCTATGAATAAAGATTGGGCATTGTTTGACTGGTCAACTGTAGGACTTGAGCTAGATAATCGAGCTAAGTTCTATAGTACTTCTGGTAAACTCATATCTGAATCCGCCAGTGAAGGTGTAATTTTTTTTCAGCAGCTACAACAAAGAATTTTTGTTGATGAACCAAAAATAAACAGTTGGGAATCGATATTCGAGCCTTTAATTTGGAAGCTGATTAAAGAACAAAATATACTCTGGTTATGTCTTGGACACTTCACAGGAGATCGCTCCAACTCTAAAAGACGTTGGCTGTATTACTTCTCTGAGGATTTATCTTATGAAATTTCAGATACTTGTGAAGAAAAATTAGAAAATATTGCTAGAGCTTTTAGAGCTATGTCGTTCAATGTAAGTTATAAAATAAAAGCTGATGATTGTCTCTTAATGACATCGCGTTTTTTAGAAATGATAAGCGAAATCAATTCCAAAGATCACATTAGATATC
>JAWXBT010000334.1:0-8401 GCA_034440315.1 bacterium | reverse complement strand
GTTACTTAAATATGAAAAACCTTGAGGAATTAAATCAGAGTAAGTTAATCCAGTATTTAGCTTGGCGTATGCGGTATTTGGAAATGGAAAACCATAATAAATAATACTAAAAATAAGCCAACTCGCTGCTGGAATAATACCAATGAGAAAAGATGATAATGTCTTTAAAATCTTATTTTGTTCTCCTTGTTTGTAAGCAAGAAAATATTCAAAGACTATAATTGGTAAATAAAGCAAGATTGAATCTTGTCTATTAAGAAAAGCAAAGGAGCAAATTATTGTTAAGATCGTAAGTCTAGTGTGGCTAGTTGAAAATATAAAAATTTTACTGCATACACAAAAAAACAATATCAATATTAGGAAAGTAAGTGGGTTTTCTAATCCTGAGCTTGTGTAATCGAAAAATCCTTTTGAAGAGATTAGTAGCAATATAAAAACTGGAAAATAAGGAGTGTTATTAGAAGCTAAGAAGATTTTCCAGCACAATAAAATAGTCGCAAGGCAACATAAAAAAGATATTATATATGTCGAGAAGTAAACTTCTTTTGTAAGATAGGCAGCAGAACTAATTAACAACATCCAAAGTGGATGTGTGTATGCTTGAACTCTTTCTGCAACATTCCACCTTAGGCCATAGCCATTAATGAAATTATCGACAGTACGTAAGGTAATGTAAGCATCGTCTGAGAGCCAAGACCAGGCAATCCAGTAGACAGTAAAGATACCTAAAGAAAGAGCCAGATAAATCTGAGTATCTTTATGCGGAGAGTCTATTTTTAACATATTGCACTTAACTAGTTGAATGGGACACGATTATTCTATTTAATACAATAATGTTTAAGTGTCAGGATATCATTTGACAAATAAGAGGCCATCAACTGCTGGATTAAGCAGGTTCGAGCAATTAACCCTTAGCGGTGGAGCTGAACTTGAAAAGGCTTTGCACTGGATTGCAGATAAAATTGAACGATTTGTAAGCTTTGACCATGTATATGATTTTGATACTGATTTGATTTCAAAATGGATTAACTTTTACTCTCAAGATCGATGGCAATCTGATCCAAATAAGTTTTATGTTCCTAGGAAGAAAGTTCCAATTGTTAAAGAAACCCTTCTTCAAAAACTCCCCGATGGAGAAGTGCTGGATATCTCTTTTAAAAGTAATTTTAAAGTACGCTGTCCAGATTACGTTGATGAATTCGAGACGTATAAAAATAATCGAAGGGTACATGCACGTTTTTGGAAAAGGAATAAGGGTGCTAAAGCTACAATGATTGCGCTTCATGGTTGGACCATGGATGATCAAAGAGTAAATGCCTTAGCATTTTTGCCAGGTTATTTTTATAATCTCGGAATGAATGTAATCCTTATAGAACTTCCATTTCATGGAAGGCGTATTTCAAAAAATTCTAATGATTTGCGAGCTTCATTTCCTGGACCGCATATTGCTCGAACAAACGAAGGCATGGGACAAATCATTTCTGACTTACGCCGCTTAAGAGTATGGCTTGATCATCATGATCATAAAAGAGTTGGTTGTATAGGAATGAGCTTGGGAGGTTATATAGCTTCTTTGTGGGCATCCCTTGATGAACTCGATTTTTGTATCCCAATTGTACCAGTAGCAGATCTTGCAGAACTTGCCTGGGATGTTGCAGGTGATAAGGGAGAATTTCGTGCTTTACTTGATAAGGGCTTAAAACTTGAAGATCTAAAAAAAGTTTTTCGGCTTCATAGTCCATTAGCATTCAAACCTAAGTTAGCAATTAATAAAAGAATGATTATAGCAGGTTTGGCGGATCACATTGTTCCAGCGAAACACCCGCATCTACTTTGGGAACATTGGGATCAACCTGAAATTCATTGGTTATCAGGAGGACATCTAGTTCATCTTAGAAAAACAAGAGCAATACAAAAGATAGCTGACTTTTTAATTCGACTTGGATATGCGCGTAAGCCTGAAAGTAGATAATTTTCAATTGAGATTTGCAGGTATTCTTAATAAATTCTATACTTTGCGCTGCAAATTATTAAACTAGTCATTCGAAATCCCACGACGACACTCGGGGCTAGTGGTACTGATCTTAACTTTATTTCTT
The DNA here is from genome assembly GCA_034440315.1 of bacterium. Classification (GTDB taxonomy): domain Bacteria; phylum Bdellovibrionota_C; class UBA2361; order UBA2361; family J135; genus JAWXBT01. The sequence goes on along the minus strand of JAWXBT010000334.1, from coordinate 6,302 downwards.
GGCACCAGGAGTTTTACAGTGGTATCTCGTAGCGAACAAGAATTGGTTCGATTTTCAAAATTAGAAATACTTAGAAAGTCAGGTTATCCTTTTCCAAATGATGTAAAGATAACTTCAACCTCAAAGGATATACTTGAGGCAACTCCTGAACCTGATCCAGGTAATCTTTTACCTATTACAAAACCCTATTTAGAAACAGCTGGAAGAATTGTAGCTCTTAGACAAATGGGAAAGGCTGCATTCGTTCATATTTTGGATGGTGTAGGAAAATTTCAGGCCTATGTAAAATTAGATCAGGTTGGTGTCGAATCGTATGATTTATTTAAGGAATTTGATATTGGGGATATTATTGAAGTTAAAGGATATTCCTTTGTAACTAAAACAGGAGAGAAGTCTCTTTGGACGAAAACTATTAGGTTACTCACTAAGTGTTTAATTCCACTTCCTGAAAAATGGCATGGATTAACCGATGTGGAAATTCGTTATAGAAATCGCTATGTAGATTTAATTTCAAATGCAGATGTACGAGATACTTTTCGAAAGAGAGCTCAGATAATCACTGAAATTAGGAACTTTCTAGATCAAAAAGGTTTTCTTGAGGTTGAGACTCCAGTCCTTCATAGTGTTGCCGGTGGAGCAGATGCCAAGCCATTTAAAACACATCATAATGCACTTGGCGTAGATATGAATCTTAGAATTGCGCTTGAATTACCACTAAAAAAACTTTTAGTTGGTGGTTTCGAAAGAGTTTATGAAATAGGTAGAGTTTTTAGAAACGAGGGTATTTCTACAAAACATAATCCTGAATTTACAATGCTAGAATTTTACATGGCTTATGCAACATTTGAAGATCTGATGAATTTAACAGAAGATCTTTTCGAAAGATTACTTTTGAAAGTTTGTGGATCTTTAAAGATCAAGTTTGGTGATAAGGAAATTGATTTTGCTCGACCTTGGAAACGTCTTTCAATGCTTGAGTCTATTCATGAAATTGGCGGAGTATCAAAAGAGTTTGACTTAGACACGCTTGATGGTATCCATCAAGCAGCAGCAAAGTATAAAGTAGATCTAGAGGAAAAAGAGGATTGGGGAAGATCCTTAATGTCATTATGGGACGAATTAGTTGAGAATAAAATTATTAATCCTACTTTTATTACCCACCATCCCTTCTCAATTTCTCCACTTGCCAGGGTGAACCAGAAAGATTCTAAAATAACAGATCGATTCGAGATGATTGTTTGTGGTATGGAAGCTTGTAACGCCTTTTCTGAATTAAATGATGCAGTTGATCAGAGAGAGAGATTCGAGTCTCAAGCACGTAGAAAAGAGGCAGGTGACGAGGAAGCAAATGAAGTTGATGAAGATTTCTTAAGAGCAATTGAATATGGATTGCCCCCTACGGCAGGACAAGGCATAGGTATAGATCGATTGATAATGTTGCTTACTAATTCACAATCTATTCGTGATGTGATTTTATTTCCTACACTGAAACCAATTATTGAAAGCGAACCCATTTAGGAAAAATAGATGCCATTTTCATTTACCAAAAGAATTGCCTCTCGATATCTTATCTCAAGAAGAAAAGAAGCTTTCATTTCAATAATTACTCTAATATCAGTCTTAGGTGTGGCTATTGGTGTCGTTGTTATTAATTTAACGATGGCCATAATGACTGGTTTTGAATATGAACTTAAGAAAAAAGTTTTAGATGCAGATGCTCATGTTGTAGTAAAAAAAGTCGCTGGAGTCATTAATAATTGGGAAGACATTAAACAAATTATTACAAAGACAGATGGAATAAATAGTATTGATGGTTTTACATATAACCAAGCTCTTTTACGAACTAGTGGCAACGCTACTGGTGTTTTAATTAGAGGAATTTCTAAGGAAAGCCAATCTGCAAAACAATTAGTTAATTACCTTGAAGAGAAGGATTTAGATAAAGCACTTTTCAATCCTTTACCAATTGATCAAGTTTCAGAAGATGGCCAAGTAGCCTCCGTGAAATTACCTGGAATTGTAATTGGACAAGAGCTTTCTCTCTCTTTAGGTCTGTATCCTGGGATGACGATTGCCTTGTTGTCACCACAAGTTAGCGCTTCTCCTATGGGATTAGTACCAAAATATAAAAGATTTGTTGTTAGCCAAGTGTATAAATCTGGACTTTCTAATTATGAAAGTGCCTTAGTTTACATAGATTTGAGGGAAGCTCAGAAATTTTTTAGAATGGGTGATGGTGTTACTGGGATTGAAGTTAGAGTCAATAATGTTGACGAGGCACCTCAAATTGCTCAAAAAATTCTAAATTCACTTGAGGGTATTCAATCTTTCTATACTCAAGATTGGACAACTGTTAATAAGCCACTTTGGGATGCTATTAGACTCGAAAAGAAGGTCTACTTTATTGTTCTTTTATTGATTATTGTAATGGCTAGTTTTTCTATCATTAGCACTTTAGTTCTTTTAGTACTTGAAAAGAGAGGTGACATTGCTGTCTTACGGACACTTGGTGCACGACGAGTTGATATAGGTAATATTTTTCGTTTACAAGGTGCCATAATAGGAGGACTTGGTACCATTTTGGGCCTAATACTTGGCTATATTGCATGTATTGTTTTAGACCAATATGGATTCCCGCTTGATGAAAGAATATTTCCTATTTCACAAGTTCCTGTAAGAATTGACTTGTTAAATTTTGCCGTAGTTGGAATTTCTTCTTTTGTTATTTGTTTACTAGCTACAATATATCCTGCATATCGAGCTAGTCGTTTAGAACCTGCCTCTGTATTAAGATATGAGTAAAATTTGAAACTAGAAGCATTAAAACTTAGAAAAACTTTCAAAGATGCAGATAAGAATCTTGCTATAATTGAAGATCTTTCTTTTTCTTTTCCAGAAAAAGGATCCATCGCCATAGTCGGTCGTTCTGGAGTTGGAAAGTCAACCCTACTTTACTTACTTGCAGGACTAGATGTTCCTGATAGTGGAAATATTAAATTTGATAATATCGATTTAGCTTCACTCGATTCTGAAAAACTTACTATTTTTCGTGGAATGAATATTGGATTTATTTTTCAGTTTCATCATTTACTCTCTGATTTTACTGCACTCGAAAATGTTGCGATGCCTCTTTTTATATCTGGAGTGAATGACAACCTTGCCATCGAAAGAGCTCGTCAGGTCTTAATGCAAGTTGGACTGAAAGATAGAATGACACATTCCCCGGGAGAATTATCAGGGGGAGAGCAACAACGAGTAGCTATTGCAAGAGCAGTAGTAGCAAAACCTTCCGTTATTCTTGCTGATGAACCAACTGGGAATTTAGACGTAAAGACAGCCGAAGAAGTAGGGCGTATTTTGATTGATGTTCAGAAACAATCTGAAAATCTGTTAGTAGTTGTTACTCACAGTAAAGAATTAGCTCGTAGTATGGATTATGTTTATGAGATGTTACCTGGTGGACAACTTATATCAGTTTAGATTTGATAATTAGGGGTGTTTAATGAAGATTTACAATTATTTTTCATGTTTGGTAATGCTTTTGTTAATCACATCAAATTTTTTGTACGCGGATGATTTAATCAACATTAATACCGTTTCTATTATTGGTAACAAAAAAACGGATCTCGATGCCTTAAAACTTCAAATCACAGCTAAAAAGGGTCAAGTCTCTCAGTCAGTTGTGAATCATGATGTGAAAGCATTGTATGCAACTGGGTTTTTTGAGCAAGTTGAAGCAAGGATTTCTAAAGATGAACAAGGGCAGTCCGCGTTAAAATACTTTGTTATTGAAAAACCTATTGTTAGAAAAGTTTATGTACAAGGTAATAAAGAAGTAGACAAAGATGATATTGATCAAGTTTTAGATTTTAAACCCGGCAGATTTTTTGATTCTCTTCAAATAAAAAGAGCCATTGAAAGAACTCAATCTTACTACCAAGGAAGAGGATATTTCGATTGCATTGTTGACTATGCAGTGGTCCCAGCAGCTGCAAATCAAGTTGATGTAAACTTTACCGTTGTTGAAGGTGATAAATATAAAATCAGATCCGTGCAAATGCCAGATTTGAAAATACTAGATCAAGGAGATTTGTTATCGAAGATTCAGACAAAAACCTATAAGTGGTGGAGTTCCTGGCTGTTAGGCACTGGAAGATTGAATGAAGAAATGCTCGAGAATGATAGAAATATTATTAGACAAGAACTTTTGAATAACGGTTTAGTTGAGGGAATTGTTTCAGAACCATCCATAAAAAAAGAAGGGAAAGGCTTAACTATTTCTTTTTATATCACTGAAGGGGATCAGTATAAAGTTGGAGCACTTACTTCAAGCGGGGATCAAATTAATAGTAATAGTGAAGAGACTCTTAAAGGGATCACTTCGAAGTCCGGTGAGGTTTTTAATGGATCTAAGTTGAGATCTGATTCTTTGAAGATTAGCGAAAAGTTTTCTGATATCGGCTATGCTTTTGTTAACGTAATACCTGACACTCAAATTAATAAATCAATTCGTCAAGTTGAGGTGAATTTTCAGGTTTCCAAGGGTAGTCTCATAACAATTGATCGAATCAATATTCGGGGAAATCAAAAAAGTTATGACAACGTAATTCGAAGAGAGATGGCAATATCAGAGCAGGATCTTTTCTCATCTTCTAAGATTAAGCGAAGTCAAGAATTACTCCAAAGACGAGGCTACTTTGAAGAAGTAAATATTGTTCCTGAAAATATTGAAAGTAAGGATAAAGTAAATTTAGCAGTTAACGTCAAAGAGGGATCTACTGGCACATTTAGTATCGGTGCTGGATTTTCAAGTTCCGATGGTGCCATTTTTAATACTAGGGTAAGTGAAAATAATGTCTTTGGTACTGGCAGACGGGCTAATCTGGAAGTCGATATTGGAGATAGAAGAAATAATATTGTTTTGTCTTTTGACGATCCTAGAGTTGCAGATTCACAATGGTCATTAGGAGCAGATCTATTAAAGACGGAACGAGACTTTAGAGACTTTGATCGAGGACAGGCTGGAGGAGCTTTGTCTGCTGGCTATGATCTTGAGTCCCTTCTTGGTAAACGGGGAAGAGATAGTAGGTTTTCACTTAGATACCAACTCGTTGAAACCGAGATTGATAATATTGATCCTCTAAGTGCAGCTCAACTTGTTATTGATTCGCAAGGAAAAAGTATAACATCTTCAATAACTCCAAGCCTCACTAGGAACACAATTAACAATCCTCTGGATCCCTCTATGGGTTCCAAGCAGGTCATTTCAACAGAATTAGCTGGACTAGGCGGTGACGAGAAATTCTACTTAATTGAACTTACCAATCAAATTTACACGCCATTTTGGAGCTGGGAATCTGGTGATGTAGTTTTCTCATTAAGAACTAAGCTAGGATATGGTGATACTTTCAATGATGAAAAATTCCCGCTGTTTCAAAGATATTTTCCTGGTGGAATTAACTCAGTTAGAGGATTTAAAACCAGAAGACTTGGACCAAAAGATGAAAATGGCAATGAGTTTGGTGGCAGCAAACAAATTGTAAATAATACAGAAGTCATTTTTCCTTTAGCCACTAGTGCCGGTTTAAAGGGAGTTTTATTTTATGATTTTGGTCAGGCATATGATGATGATGAAAGTTTAGATGTTGGTGAACTGAGACATGCAGTTGGTTACGGTATCCGATGGTCATCTCCACTCGGCCCTATTCGAATTGAATTTGGGTATCCATTAAATAAAAAAGATAATGAATCATCCTTTGTTACATTGTTTTCATTTGGAGCACCCCTCTAACTACCTGAAACCAAGCGTATATTTTGCTTTTTAGATACTTTTAAGGTAAAAGATCTGACATGAAAAATTACTTTATAACTCTGATTTTTTCTCTGTTTTGCATTCAAAATGCGTTTTCGGATAATTTTAATATCCAAACAGTTTATTTTGTTGATATGCAGCAAGTATTAGATAAATCACCTCGCGGCATTAAGTCAAAAAATGAATTGAAAACTGCTGTCGATCAAAGTCACTTAAAGATAAATGCCCTTAAAACCGAAGTCGATCAGCTCAGAATAGAAATTGAAAAACAAGCCTCACTATTGTCAGAACAAGCTTTTAATTCAAAGCAAAATTCACTTGTAATGAAAACAAGAAGTCTTCAAAAATTAGCTGAAGATGAACAATTAAAAATAGAGGATTTGCGAAGTAAGACTGTAGAAAGTTTAGTTAATGAAACAAATGAAACAATCTCGAAGTTATCTAAAATTGAAAATTTTCCGCTTGTCGTTGAAAAAGGATCTCCAATCGT
>JAWXBT010000333.1:0-9448 GCA_034440315.1 bacterium | reverse complement strand
GTTTTTACATTGTTTTCACCTTTTAAGACTTGGCATGAAAACTGCAATATAAAATATAGAGAAGTTTCTAGATCTTGAGGTTTTTAGATGTTGCTTTGTTTTAAAGTAGTTTTGCGCTATCTGCATTATTTTGCATTATTCATTATCGTTTTTTCTTTTCATAAAGAAAGTTTTGCGGCGAATCCAAGTAACCCAATTGTTTTTGTAACCCAGGTGCCGCTTCCCTACGATTTTGCAACAATAAATTCTGTATTTGGAAACCATAGGGCTTCGATTCAAGAATCAGGTCGAGGTGGTGATCTATATATTCGTTATACAGATGGATCCCTTAAAAATCTCACCTTAGCGGACGGATACGGCACAAATGGTTTGCAAGGTGCCAGCAGTATTCAGGTCCGTGACCCAAGTGTTCATTGGAATGGATCAAAAGTAATTTTTAGTATGTTAATTGGAGCACCAACTCAGAGGTATCAAGCTGATACTTATTATTGGCAACTTTATGAAATAACCAATTTGGCGAAAACTGAAGTACCGATCATAACTAAAGTGCCAAATCAACCTAATAATTTTAACAATGTGATGCCAACCTACGGCACAGAAGATCAAATAATCTTTGCTTCGGATCGACCAAGAAACGGGGCAGCTAATCTTTATCCACAACGCGATGAATACGAATCTACTCCAACGAATTCCGGTCTATGGAGTCTTAATTCAGAAGATGGAGATTTATTTCTTCTTGATCATTCCCCATCAGGTGATTTTCATCCAATCATTGATAGCTTCGGACGGGTTATATTTACTCGTTGGGATCATTTGCAACGAGATCAACAAAATGTTGGGGCTTCTTATGGGGCTTTTAATTATTCAAGTGAAGAAACAAATGCCTCGCTTTTAAGCAATGCCTCAGAATTCTTTCCTGAACCTCGTGCAGATGACGATCCGGATGTGATTGCGAATGTAAATCGTCATACTATTAATCAGTTTTTTCCATGGCAGATGCATGAAGATGGTACTGAACTTGAAACTCTAAATCATATCGGTCGTCAGGAGCTGCATGATTATCTGAGTTGTAGCTTTAACGATGATCCGAATGTTGAGGAATTCTACGGACAGTATTCACGCTTTAATCAAAATTCAATTGAAAACTTTCTACATATTCGAGAAGATCCAACTGCCTCGGGAATTTACTATGGTATTGATGCACCAGAATTTAGTACGCATGCTTCGGGACAAATAATTAAAATTAATGGATCTCCCTCAATTGCAGCGGATCAAATGAGTGTTACTTATGTTACACATAGAGATACTGCTAGTTATACTGATTCTCCCGGCGAGAATCATTCTGGATTATATAGAAATCCACTCCCCATAAGTAATGGTACTCTGATAGCTGCGCATACTACTTCAAGCCAAGCAGATCAAAATATCGGAACTACAGCCTTGCCACAATCCCGATATAGCTTTCGGATTAAAACTTTGAAAGTTGTAAATAATTATTATGTACCTGATCAAAATCTTACCTCTGGTATTACTAAAACTGTTAGTTACTGGGATCCTGACACCTTAATTAGTTATCCAAATGTTACTATGTGGGAACTTCAGCCTGTTGAGCTTGTGGCAAGAACGCGCCCGAGCAAACTAAGCATTGACTTACCTAGCCCAGAGAAGAGTATTTTTAATGAGTTGGGTATTACGGAAGCTTCTTTAAAAGATTATCTGATCGAAAATAATCTTGCACTTTTAGTTAGTCGAGATGTTACAACTCGGGATAAAGCCGATAAACAACAACCATTAAATCTTAAGGTTACCGGAACGGATACTAAAACAGTGGCAGCCAGCGGAAAGATATATAACATTTCAAATGTTCAGTTTTTTCAAGGAGATTTAATTAGAGGGTATGGAGGGATCTCAGATCCGGAAAGCGGCAGAAGAGTTCTGGCCAATGTAATGCATGATCCGGCAGTTAATAATCCTGCTAATTCTCAAGGACCCCAGGGTAGTGTAAAAATTGAATCGGATGGTTCCATGGCAGCCTTTGTCCCAGCACGTCGCGCACTGACATGGCATATGACCGATGAAAATGACAAAGCTGTTGTGCGCGAGAGGTATTGGTTAACATTTCAGCCAGGTGAAGTCAGAGTCTGTGCCTCATGTCATGGAGTAAATAGTTTGGATCAAGCTGGACAAGCAGCCCCAGTAAATCCCCCCGAAGCACTTCGCACATTACTCCAACATTGGAAAGGTTTACCACGCACAACTCCTACTTTTAATATTTTAGTTTCTGCTAAGAATAAGAAAGGTGCTAACAGTGGTAAAAAACTTCTCGCTGGTGGTAATGTTACCTTAACGGTTAATGGTGGCCTAAATAGAGAAATAACACTGAAGCTAAAGATCAATAATATGCTTTGCTCTAAACCAATCGCTAAGTTTAATACTGGTCAAGATGGAACTGATACTCTAATTGCCAAGGTTCCAACATTGGCAGGATCAGCACAGCTTGCCTTTCAGGTTATTTATGCCGGAGAAGTGGTTAAAACTTCAAAAGCTAAATTCAATGGATCAAAAGGTAACATTTCAGCTTCCGTAGCCAAGAATCTATGTAAGAAATTTAAAAAGGCATTGGAATGAGAATCAACCCTACCATTTGAAAGAATCCAAGTTCAAAAAAGATCAAACCTTCAAAGCCCGCCAACAACATTCCGCTAAATTCTCTGCAACAGATGTTGGCGGATTTGGATTATAGCCATCAAGCCAATCTCTAGCATAACTAAGAGGCACTCCAAAAAGAACCGTCCAGATCTCATTGGCTTTTAAGTCACGAATTTTTCCAGAACGAATACCGGCTTTAATAGTTTTAGTCATAAGTCGACCAAGTTTATCGAAACCAACCATAGTTGGATGTCGTATGACACCGCTCATAAATTCAGTATGACGTGAAAGCCAAAGATAAGTTGAAAGTTCTCTATTATTCTCGGTAAACTCTAGGAAGAATTTTACGATCGATTTAAACATTGCGCCGGCATCCTTTGCAGGATCCAGAGTATGCTCCAGGGCATTTCTGAAAGAGGCTATTCCAGCAGTATACAAGGCAGCGGCAACTTCCTCTTTATTTCTATAGTGATGATAAATCGATCCAACGCTGCATTTACTCTCACGGCTCAAATCAGGCACATTAGTATTAAAATATCCCTGTTTAACGAATAATCGTAAAGCAGCCACTAAGATTCTTTCTTTGGGAGCTAGCTTTTCAAGATCGAGGGCAGGTTCTCGAATCAAAGTTGCAATGTCTATTTCTATGGCCTTGGTCATAATTTTTTTGACAAAATAAGATTGTCTTGAAATTTAACAAGTAAATTAAGATATGACAAAGACTAATGTCACGTCGGTTTTATGAGAGAATTAAGGATAAAAATGCTCAATATTACCGCGGCTAGCGAGACTAAGCACTAAATAGAAACTAATCCAGCATGTATCGCAATCTTTACTAATTCTTGATTATTCTTAGCTTTGAGCTTTTTAAGAATATTGCTTCTATGGGTATCCACAGTTCGGCTACTGATAAAGAGTTGTTTGCCAATCTCTTTATTTGAGCGGCCATCAGCCAAGAGCTTCAAAATTTCGATTTCTCGTTTGGTAAGTATTGAGATCGGATTTCCTCCAGGTTGACCATTTGTTCGGCCACCAATCATCTGATCTGTAATAGAAGGGCTAAGATATGTTTGTCCCTTCATAATTGAACTAATTGCAAATTCTAGCTCATCAGTACCGGCATTTTTTGGAATGAAACCTTTTGCACCAGCATCAAGAGCAGCTCTTACAGTGTGTTCGCCTGAATTAGCAGTCAAAATTAAAACCGGTGGAGAATCTCCACGTTCTTTAAGCTGTTTTAAAGCCTCAATACCATCAACTCTGGGCATGGAAATATCCATGATAATCAGATCTGGCTTTTGAGTCTTTAAAATCTCCAAAACCTGTGCGCCATCGCTCGCCTGAGCTATGACATCAAAATTTGCCCCCTTCTGGAGAAGCTCGCAAAGAGCTTGTCTCAGAACTGTGTGATCGTCAGCAACAAGTAAACTAATCATAGACCCCTAAACCTATGAGGATAAAACTATAAAAATCCTTGTAGTTAGTGCTTATTAACAAACACGCACCTCTATCAGCCTCTCAGTATTTACGTCATAATACGAAAAGTTCTTGAGTAAAAATTGCAGATTGTTTTAAAGGTAGGTAGTAACTTAGCCTGTTTAGTAAACTTTATTTGAATTTAATCAGTAATGAAAAGACCTTACGTCATATTAAGTTGGGCCCAAAGTAGCGATGGTTTTATCGCAAGATCCAATGGTGACAGTAGATTTTCTCCAGAAACCGATCTAATTGAGGTGCATAAATTAAGGGCAAATGTAGACGGTATTATTGTAGGAGTAGGGACGGTATTAAAAGATAACCCACATCTTACTGTGCGAAAGATTCCCCAACACGGTGTAAAAAATCCCAAAAGAATAATCTTAGATTCATTATTAAGGACACCCATTGATTCAAATATATTAGATGATCAGGCCGAAACAATTATTTTTTGTAATGAGAGACTCACTCAATCTGGAAAAATCCCCTCTACACCTAATATCAAAATAATATCTGTAGGAAATCCTAAATGGAGTCTTTCTCTTATTTTAGAAAAATTATCTGAGATGGGTATTCAAAAATTGATGGTTGAAGGCGGGGGACAAATTTTAGCCTCATTTTTGAAAGACAACTTAGCAGATGAAATTAGAGTTTGTATTAATCCGGAAATTTGTGGATCTGGAGTTGCGATCAACGGTTATTGTGTAACTGATGGTAAATTTGAATCTTGGAAAATTGTTGAGAAAAGTAAGATTGAAGATTGTCAGATTTTAAATTTGCAGAGAAGTTAATTTCTATTATGTTCCAACATCCAGCAGCTCTTTTTTGATTTCGGCTTCTTTAGAAGGTGTAATCCTTTCCAGATTTATACGCATAGTATCAATAATTTTTGCTAGGCCACGAGGATTTCTAACTCCAATAATCATAAGTTCACTATTATCTTCTGCTGAGGTCCCTAAAAAAACATCTCCGTAGTTAAGAAATCTACCTAAGATGCTTTGTGTGACAGTAATAGCTCGGATGTGAACATACTTAACAATGGAGACATTGTATCTAAGAGAGACTCTGCCTTTTTGATGAGTAATGCGCCGAGAGTTAAAAATATATAAGTCATTAAAATATCTTCGAACCACTTCAAGAAATAAGCCTGATGGAATAAGCCAAAGTGTGCCAAGTCTAATTCCACCTAAATAGGGAATAAACTCAGGTATCCGGATTGCTGGAGTACTGACTGACCATAGCTGGGCTGCATAAGCAGTTAGCATTGCCCAAGCTAGAAGAGGGATTAGGGATCTTTTGGATCGATGAGTTACAAGCCAAGGCTTATTATCCTCTTGAGAAAGATCGTTCATAGAGTTTGATACGGTCGGAAATTGGCTCAAGATAGTCTCCTAATTCTAAGACTCTATTATATCGAAGCTTTAAAGCTAAGCCACTTTTATTCACAAAGCCCTGAATTCATAGAGCAATGGTAAGCGTTTTAGCGTTGGCAAACCTATTGCAACTCTACTTTTGAGTTATCCGAAGAGATTTTTACAATGTTTAGTAATTTTAGATAGTTGACATGATTTGTATGGAAATTTTGAGACGTCATTCTGACAAAGTAAGTGAGTAAAGGTGTCAATGTGCTGACACTGCAATATTAGTAAAAGTTTTTTAAGTTGATTTGTAAGGTTTTAAAGGAAGGAATTTATGTACGGGATTGAGACCTATAAAATGTTAACAGACATAGCTCTGTTGGCGGCTATCCTATTTATCACTTATAGATCTGTTCGCCAAAGTAGTTCAACAAACATAGTACAAGGGCCTAATCTTAAAGAAAATGTAAAAGAGATCGAAGAAAGTATTAAAAAACTAATATCTGAAGCAGAAGAATCAAGTCGTGAATTAAATAAGGATCTATCTAGAAAGCAAAGATCCCTTGAACAAATTTTATTTGACATCGAATCAGTCGAAACAAAAATTTCAAGAACAACTAGTTCAGCACAAGAAAAAATCGAAGAATTAACTCAACTGGTAAATTTAACTGAAGTAAAAGCCAAAGAGTTTAATAAAATAAATCAAAATTCAGAAGTTGAAGTAAAAAAAGTTGAGATTCAGACAACAGTTACTAATAAACAACAGGAAATTACAGAAATATCACTTACGGATGTAGAAGTTGAGGAAGTACAAGAGTCTCGTTATCAAGATCGTAATCTAAATATCTTTGGTGAGCCAATATCTGAGGCTGTGGAAACTGATAATTATCAGCCATTGTCTGCTCGAATTGAGATTCAGAGTGAAAAGAAAATCACTCGCCCCCCTGTTTCCTCTTCAAATATGAAAGAAGTGGATGCTCAAAGTAAAATTCATAAAATTATGAATCAAGCAAAGTTACTTCTGAAAGATGGGGAAGATATCATATCTGTAGCAACTCAATTAAGGATTCCAAGTGCCGCTGTACAAAGAATTAATGATCAGATGCTCAGGGAGAAAGTTTCTATGGCAGCTTCAGAGGAGAAGCCAAAAAGAGATTCTCGACTTGGAGCACTTGGTTCTATGAGACGAAATGCTGAGATGGTTTAAAAGGATAAAATATGGATAGAGGGACATACGCAGCAGCTTCGGCAGGAATGCTGAACTTATTAAAGTTATCTGTTGTCAGTAATAATCTAGCTAATGCCAGTACTGTTGGTTTCAAAAAACAAGACGTAGTTGGCAGTCTTCAGAAATTTGAAAATACACTAGCTGCATCAGAAGGAAATAATAATTCATATGCTAAGGGAGATAACGATAGAGTTCCAAATCTAATTGGACTGAGAACCGTTACTGATTTTTCTCCTGGATCAATTCAAACTACTGGAAATCCCTTAGATGTTGCATTACGTGAAGCTAAGGACTTTTTTGTTATTGCTGGCCCAGAAGGCACTTCATATACCCGAGCAGGAAATTTCTCGATTGATCAAACTGGACAATTAGTTACTTCTGACGGCTTTGCAGTTCAAGGTGATGGAGGTGCAATTACTATACCTGAAGGTGGTGTTGTTACTATATCAGAAAATGGAGAAGTAAAAGCTGGAGATCAGCCTTTGGGTAAATTACAAGTAGTTAGATTTGAAGATACCTCAAATCTAAATCCAACTGGAGGTACTCGTTATCAATTAACCGGAGCTGGTTCACCTCAAACTGTAGATCCAGCGATTGTTGCTGGATCAGTAGAGCTGCCAAATACCTCAATTGTAACTAGCATGGTGGATCTTATCTCAGTCAATCGTGCCTTTGCAAGTTATGTAAAAACAGCACAATCAATTGACGATCTAAATAGACAAGCAATTAATGATATAGGCAGGGGTTAAAATTTCGAGGAGGTTTTTTTTATGATTAAATCATTGTTTACAGCCGCCACTGGTATGCAAGCTCAAGAGCTGAGCATTAACGTAATTGCCAACAACATGGCAAACGTAAATACCACTGGATTTAAACAAAGCGTCGCTGAATTTCAAGATCTAATGTATCAGACATTAGTTGAACCCGGTTCTTCCACTTCTGAAAATACAAAGACCCCAAGTGGAATTCAGGTAGGTCTTGGTGTTAAGCCAACTGCCACTAAAAAAGTATTTACTCAAGGAGATCTCTCATCTACTGGAAATCAACTTGATATCGCTATTGAAGGAGAGGGGTTTTTCGAGATTCAACAACCCGATGGTACTAGTGCTTATAGTAGGGCAGGTGCATTTCAACTTGATGAGAATGGACAAATGGTTACTCCAGATGGTTTTATTTTACAACCATCAATTACAATTCCCTCAGATTCTTTATCAGTTTCAATTGGTCAAGATGGTGTAGTTTCAGTATTACAACCTGGAAGCGCAACTCCGTCTGAAGTAGGAAATATTCAACTTACCCGATTTCAAAATCCTGCTGGCTTAAAATCTACTGGAAAAAATCTTTATGTTGAGACTTTATCCTCAGGATCTCCAACTCAGGGCACCGCTGGTGAAAGTGGATATGGTCGACTTAATCAGGGATTTTTAGAAAGTAGTAATGTAAGTGTTGTAGAGCAGGTTGTAAGAATGATTCAAGCTCAGAAAGCTTATGAAGCATCTTCAAAGGGGATTACTTCAGCAGAAGAGATGATCTCACAAGCTTTGAATCTTAAGAGGTAATTATGAATTATAAATTAATTATTAAACTATTAGTTTTGACTACGCCATTGCTAGTTGATCTTGCGGTAGCTACTACTTCTGAGACAACAAATCTTATGATTGTTGGTCGAAAGGAATCTACAGTTTTGAGTCAAGTCATAACCTTGGGAGATATTGCAGATATCTCTTCAGCTAAACTTGCAGACGATGATAAAATAATTAATCTTAGAAAAGTTAGAGTTCAAAATAGTCCCAATCCAGGGGAGAGCATCACATTAAGTGCTATAAGAGTACTTGAAATAATTGAGCGTTCAGGAGTAAGGCGTAATGAAATTGGATATTCCTTTCCTAGAGTAATGACTGTCTCAAGAGCCTCTCGGCTACTATCCGCAGAAGAAGTACAGGATGCAATCAATAATGTATTAGCAGATACAAAGAAAGAAGCCTCAGTTAAAAATCTTTTTTTTGATAAAGAAATTAGAGTTGCGCCAGGCATGAGTCGGATTAAGGCAGTACCACTTAATTCATTAAAGAGTCGACATATATTTAGTATTACTGCTTCAGTTGAAGGCGAAGAAGATATTCGCTTTACAGTTCCAGCTGAAATTGAAGAATGGATTACCGTGCCAGTAGCTTCCAGAGGCATGTCTAAAGGGGAGATTGTGAAAAGTGAGGATCTGGTTATGGCCAGATTGAATTTAGCTGCAATGCCATTAGACGCAACAATAAATGAAAAGAATATTATTGGATATGAGGTAGGTAACACAATCTCTCCAGGAGAATCTTTTAGAAAGAAATCTTTAAAGATTCCTCCTGTTGTTATACAGGGCTCAAAAATAACCCTTCTTTATACAAAAGGTATTTTAAATGTGACGGCCTCAGGAACATGTTTGGAAGATGGTATCGAGGGGCAGTTAATAAAAGTGCAAAACGATGCATCAAAAAGAGTTTTGATGGCACACGTTGTTGAACGTGGTTTAGTTAAAATTGAGGCAAATTAACATGAGAAATATTTTTCTAAAAAACAAGAAAATTTTGTTAGTCTTAATTGTAAGTAGTCTTGTAGGATGTTCGGGATATGCGAAACCAGAAAGACCACTTGTACCAGCAATTGAATATTCCAGAAGACTTAATTCTGGACAAGGATCTGGACCGAATGCACATGTGATGGCTCAACAGAGATACGAAGAGACTTCAGC
>JAWXBT010000332.1:0-2982 GCA_034440315.1 bacterium | reverse complement strand
TTTTCTCGTTACGGAGATAGTTTTGCAACAGGCCCTTTTCTGATGAAAACCTTCGGTTTACTTAAAATATTTAGCTGGAATAACTATTTATCATCCCTTTGGGGGATCGTAAGTCCAAAAAAATATTTTCTTTCGGAATGTTCTTTTTGGACTTACTATATTAGAAACTTATCTAAGCATTGAGATAGCTTGATCGATTAATTCTTCAACTTTTGTAAATATTCTTGAGTTAGCTTGAAAGCCTTTTTGATCAACTATAATTTTTGACATTTCAGTTGCTAGATCAACAGTGGATCTTTCAAGCGCAGATCCTTCAATAGTTCCATTTGATCCGACACCAGCTAGTCCTGTGATGGCAGTTCCAGATTTGACAGTTTCTCTATATAAATTATCGCCAATTTTGCTAAGCCCATCAACGTTGTTAAATCCAGCTACTGCTAATGAACCAATGGGACTTTTGTTACCATTACTTAAAGTGGCAACAACATCCCCATTGTCTGCAATTTCAAACCCTTTTAAAGCACCAGCAGTAACTCCATTCTGTGTCACATCTTTTAAAGTAGATACACTTGCAAATTGTGTGAAATTAGAAAGATCCACTGCAATATTTCCTGCTGCGGCACCTCCGGAATATGCAGGTGTTAGTACCAACTGAGCCGCAGCTTTGTTTGCTTCAGGAATCTTACCAGTTTCATCAAAAGTTAATGTCGTTGTGCCAACAAGAGTTGGAGTTCCAGCTACGCCACCGACTTCTCCACCATCAACATATGCTTGGGCAGTCCAGGTATTTGCAGCCGTTTTTGAAAAAGCGATGCTAATACCATGTTGTCCACCTAAACTATCAATTGTTTCGACTCCTGCAAGATAAGAGGAAAGAGTATTTAATTCAGTAAAACTTGTAGGGTTTGCTGGAGCGGTAATGATAGCTTCGGAACTTTGTACATTACCTCCAATAGCCATAGTTGAGGTTGCGGTTGCTGCGGTATCAAAATTTAGCAGATTTAAAGCACTTAAGGTGGTAGCTCGCGTACCATTAACAAATGCAAATCCCAAAACATCACTTCCCGAAGGTGTAGTTAAATTACCAAGAGAGTTTACTGAAAAATTACCTGCTCTTGTATAATTTGGACTTGCTGTGGTTCCAACAACAAAGAATCCTTGACCATTTATACCTGCATCAAGAGCTCGACCTGTTTGCTCAATGGCACCTGGAGATTGAATAGTTCTGACATTTGAAATTTTTACACCATTTCCTTCCGAGCCCCGAGCACTGGAAGATCCACCGGAAGGACCTTCTGCAACAAGATTTGCAAATTCAGCTCGCTGGGCTTTAAAGCCTGGTGTACTTATGTTTGCAATATTATCGCCTATTACAGAGATACTTTGGCCGTGAGCTTGAATTCCTGATTGGCTTGTAAAGAGTGCCGACTCAATTCTTGTTCCCATGCTGCTATCCTTGCCTATTTCATTATCAGTAGGGGCACTTTCTTCCATGAAAGAGGGTAAAATTTACCCAAAATGAAGCCCGCTTTACTGCTATAAACTTATTTGCAAGATACAGACCAAGTAATAAATAGGGACGGAGCCCAATTATTTATAATTAATTGGGCTCCGTCCCTATTTATGTAGCAACTTTTTGGCAAATGATACGATTTAACAATTATATGCCAAGAACAGCTAGGATTATCTTACCAGACTTTGCTCACCACGTAACCCAACGTGGAATTCGAAAGTCCGATGTCTTTTTCTCAGCAGGGGATAGATCTTTATATTTAACTCTTCTTCATGAACAAGCATTTGTTCATAAAATTGAAGTTTTAGCTTATTGTTTAATGTCAAATCACGTTCACCATATTTTAGTACCTAAAGATACCAAAAGCATCGCACTTCTTTTTCGCCATGTTCATTCAAGATATTCTCAAATTATTAATAAAAGATATGGATGGATAGGGCATCTATGGCAAAATCGTTTTTTCTCATGCCCACTCGAAGAAAATCATCTCCTCTGTGCAATTCGGTATGTTGAATTAAATCCTGTTCGTGCTGGCGTTTCTTTAAAGGCTGAAGACTATCCTTGGTCAAGTGCTCAATCTCATGTTCTGAATAAAGTTAATCCAATTTTAATTCAATCTAGCTCATGGTTGGATTTTAAGAGCAACATTACTGACAACTGGTCACAATGGCTTCTGGAAGGACTTACAGAGGAGGAGATATCTAAGCTCAGAACTCAAACAAATCGAGGTTTACCTTGTGGCAGTAAAGATTTTAGTCAAAAAGTTGAAGTCATAACCGGTAAATCCTTTATAAAGATCAGGGGTCGCCCGAGAAAATAGGGACGGAGCCCAATTATTTATAATTAATTGGGCTCCGTCCCTATTTTCTTGAAGATAACAACACTTGAACTTTTCCAAAGTTTAGCTGAGTCCAGTTCTCGGTAAGTAATATCGTAATTTGAAATAACCTCAGATTTCAAAAGTTCTTTAACAAAAATTTCAAGTGAGACTATGTAATCTGGTTGAACATTTTCTACTAGTTTTATTGGCACTGCCCCGATTAATCCCGACTCTCTCTCTTGGGGGACTTTTAAAGGATGGAAGGTAAGTGAATTTGGAGAAGCTAACCCAAGAGCATCAATAATCTCACCTTTAAATTCAAAACCAAGACCTCCAATCTCAGGTGCGAGAACTTTGGCTTTCGGATTACTCTGATAAATTTCTTTTCCTATTTCACGATACAGTTGAACACGTTTGCCTTGAGAAAAATTTGAATAAGTTGATGACTCACTAAACGCAGAAATAACATCTCGAGAGAAAGTGAAAATAGGAAAAATAACAAAAGCTAAAAGTAAAATATAAAGCGATTTTGCTTTATATATTTTAGCATAATCCATCAGAGCAAAGGCAAGTGGCACTGAAAAGCAAGGAATATACCATGGAAAGATTAAAACTTTTTTAATAAAAAATAAGACAAGTATAAAAGCAG
>JAWXBT010000331.1:0-3137 GCA_034440315.1 bacterium | reverse complement strand
CATAATAGATAACTCACAGAATTCTAATAATACCCTAATAAAACTTTAACAATACGCTAATAATTCGAGAGCTGGCGGCGAGGAAGAAAAGTAGCCCCGCTCCAAAAGTTAAAAAGTTAACCAAAAGTTAAAATCAGGTTCATCGAAAGTTTATGATGTGGTCATTGAAAATATCGTCTTGTAGCAAATTACCGCAACGAGTTTGCCGAAATTATCCGCAAAGAAAAATTCTCCGGCTTAATGGAAAAGTTGAAACGTAAACTTGAGAGAGGAAATACCGAAGCTAAAGCTGCTGCTTAGATATCCTCAAGCCTCTCTACACTAAGATTTACTCCGCCAGAAGCATGTTCGTGATCATATGCATACAACAGTGGCAATAATCCGGTACTCACAGAGGTATTACGCTGTCCTGATATTTTGTCCAAGGCATCATCTGCGGAGATGCCCTCAGCTTTACTAATAGCAGCGGCAGCAATCACAACGGATCTGCTTTTCCCCGCCCAGCAAGAGACTAAAACAATACCTTCCTTCTCAAATCTCTCAACTGCCGAGACAGCTCTGTCAAAAAGCCTCCGATCGTTCCCGCCTCCATCAATCATGGGAAAATGAACGAATGGAATTTCTAGACTTTCTGCAAGGGCTCTCGCAGTGTCTACAGTGTCTTGAACTTCATGTAGACAAACAACCGCTCTAATACCATTAGAGGTGAGTATCTTTTCATCAGTGGCAGCAATAAAATTTCCAATAAAAATCCTGTCAGTTATACGACTAATCGAAACGGCCTCTCGCGCAGGCTCAGATTGCAAGCCTCCATCTGGCCAATCAAATGTATTTTGAGTCATCTACAATCCAAACTTTAAAAATAAAATTTACCTGATTATCGCCTACGAGGACCGAGTTCAAAAATCGGATCTGAATAACCAATGCTGCCATCTGGCATTCTTTTGATTTCTAATCCGAATACTGCCTCATAAACCGCTGGGTTTTCAAAAACAACTGCTAAGAGAGGGTGCTCGGTCTCTTTTTGATTTAAAATTTTATGGACTCTATGATTTCCGTTCATAATTATAAATGCATTCTCAGATTCAACCCTAATTATTATTACCGGATTATTACCGGATCTTTCGGGATCTAGCGGTAGGGTAATCTTATTTAGTTCTCCTCCAAAGATTTTTTCTTCCCGAAACTTTAATTGTCCAAAGTCTGCTTTTTCTTTTAATTCATGAGGGGAAACTTCTCTCATTGCGACTAAGCCTATCCGTTCTAATTGCTGAAAGGTTGCTAAGTTTTCCGGTTCCTCAGAAAGACACCTCTCCATCCAACCCTCAACTGATGACTGAAATATCACCTCATTAAGTGTTTGCGTATGGTGCAGAGTTTCCTCTGCGAAAGTATTTGAGCTACCCTCGACTAGAGCGTGCTCAACTAAAACCTTGGCCATAATCAACCTTAATGGTTGTTATGAACTCTTTGGTTGTAATCGGTGCACATTAAATTGCTTGAGATAAACCTGTACTTGACTGAATTTATTGCGATTTAAATTTAGATTGGGATTAGATGTTCACTTACGACTAAACCCTGGAAAACTGCCGGGCTTTAATAGACCTGCGCCGGTACAAGACTTTTCAAAGACTATTCGGGTCAAAAGTAGCCCCGCTCCAAAAGTTAAAAAGTAGCCCCGCTCCAAAAGTTAAAAACTTTACGACATTCAACTTTATCACTGGCCAATAAGAAAATTGCATCAGATCATACTGTGGGTGTATTGATTCGGATTCGCAGAGACTTTATAAGAAAGTAATGGAAAATTCCCCTAGAATTTCAAATAACAAGGCTCTACTCCTGTATATTGGCGCTCTCTTTTTCTTAGTTTTTCTTGAATGCTATTTCGTATTTTATCAGATCTGGTTTGAGGATTATTGGGGTTACGTTTCGATTGTTCGTGAATTATCTATCAACCCTTTTCAACCACGGAACCCTTTTACTATAGGCACAGAATCAACCATACCTTACTGGCCATACCTCATAATTGTATCCTTACTTGCCCGACTTACAGCGATACCTGCACAGGAAGCTCTATCGCTCTTTGGTCCAATCAATATAGCTCTATTTCTATCTTCGTTTTATTTTTTCACTCGTTCCTTAACAAAAAAAATCTGGTTCCCTGTTTTCGCTCTTACGGGAATTCTAATCATGTGGACTGGCAGCCCTTTTTTTCACGGCGGCTTCACTCACTTTCCAGCTCTCCTTTATATGGGGCCATACCCATCAATACTTGGTCTCTCCTTAGCGATGTTTGCCTCTCTTGTATTTAAAAAAAATATTAAGGATCCATCTAATAAGAAATTACTCCTTTTCATTTTTCTGTTCACACTACTTTTACTAATTCATCAGATTAGCTGGATCTTCTTGGGAATTCTCTCTTTTGCCTCAATCCTCTCCTTTTCCTCTCAAAAAATAAAAGATCTATATAAATTATCATTTTCACTAATTTGCGCTTTTTCCATAGCCTGCTTTTGGCCATTTTTCCCCCTGCTTAAATTTAACAGTCATCCACATCTTGTAAGTGCAACTGGAGCATTAATCTTTTACGAAGACATATTTAATCGAGTGCCTCTACTATTAATATTTCTTTCCCTTATATTTTTGCGCTGGATAAAAGATAAATCCGATTTTATTTCTATATCATTCTTTGGTTGTGGCTTAATTTATCTGTATGGGTACCTTAGCGAAGGATGGAGCTATGGCCGAATTGTCTCTTTTTTAATTTTTTTAGGACAACTTGGCACTATAGAACTAATCTACAACCAAATTAGCCACACAAAATATAGACGATTATTTTATCTCCTTTCGTCTACTTGTTTTGCACTTTTTCTTATCTTTACAGCAGTTCGCACGTACCACTACTCTAGGTTTTTTGGTCTAGAGTGTCCCGGAACTGGCGGGATCCAGTATGAAGAGATTTTTTCGTATGTCACTCCAGGTGACATGGTTATATCTGATATTGAAACAAATCTTGTCCTAGCTGGATATGGTGCTAAAATAGTTGTTTTTGATAGAAATTCTTCTTTTGAAAATGATTATGAAGAACGAAAGAAAGATCTCGATCTATTTTTTAATGAAGAAACAGAGAATAAGAT
>JAWXBT010000330.1:0-5784 GCA_034440315.1 bacterium | reverse complement strand
TTCCTTTTCGAAGTGAAAAGACTTCAAAGCTTGAGCATTATTTAGATTTTCCTCGTTTTTTAGGAATACTTTTACCAAATAAATTGCAATTTTGTTTAGATCTTCAAACTTTATCAAAAGAAATTAATTCTGAGATTAGTCGCCACTCTGGCAAGCTTATCGGATTTGTATTGGGCTCAACTTGGGAAACCAAGGATTGGAAGTTTGAAGGATATTTAAAAGTTGCTCAAAGATTTTTAGCTGAGAGCAAATGTGGAATTGTTTTATTAGGAGATAAAACAAAATCAGAGATGGCTGAAAAATTATTTCAAGCGTTAGGATCGGAACGTGTTTCAAATTTAGTAAATAAGACAACAATTTCTGAATTAATTTCAATTATTAAACGCTTTAGTTTTTTGATTGGG
This sequence comes from bacterium, assembly GCA_034440315.1. GTDB lineage: Bacteria > Bdellovibrionota_C > UBA2361 > UBA2361 > J135 > JAWXBT01. The sequence continues at coordinate 5,380 of JAWXBT010000330.1, read as the reverse complement.
CCAGATTCTGGACCTGGACATATGGCTGCTGCCTTAGCTGTTCCTTATATTTCACTTTTTGGACCAACAAATCCAGAAAGAGTTGCACCGTATCAGATGGAGAGTCTAGTTATTAAATCTAATATTGCTTGCAGTCCATGTAATAGAAGGGTATGTCCAGGATTAAATAATATTTGTATGCGATTAATTTCTCCCGATATCGTATTCCTCAAAGGATTATCTCTCCTTTCTCAGGAAGATTCTCTTTAAAAATCAGCCATTTTGTCCTTATTCAATTTGATGTTATTCTTTTACTGTTTCAAGAAAGTCAAAGTGGAATCAGATGAACATACCAAAAGAAGAGTTGCTTTCAGCACTTGATAAAATTAGTGGTATTTCCGTACTTGTTGTAGGAGACCTAATATTAGATCGATATATTTGGGGTGCTGTTGATCGAATTTCTCCTGAGGCCCCTGTGCCCATAGTTAATGTCATGCGCACAGAAGATCGATCCGGAGGTGCTGGGAATGTTGTTAATAATCTTGTTAATCTTGGTGTCAGGGTTCAAATCTCTGGATTTATAGGGGATGATACCGAAGGAAAGATTCTTTCCTCGATATTCGATTCTCAAAAAGTAAACAGAGAGGGCATAATAAAACTAGAAAGTAGACCAACCTCACTTAAGACCAGAGTTATCGCCCAAAGACAACAGATTGTTAGAATTGATAGAGAGCAGACTTCTTCTCCTGGAAACGCTCTTTGTGAAGGTTTAGCAGCCGTTGTTACTGCACAACTAGATTCTGTTAATGCCGTAATCGTTTCAGATTACGGTAAAGGAAGTATTAGTGAACCAGTATTAATGAAATTATCCAATGCTAGAAAAAATGGTATTTTAAATATTTCAAAAAAACCATTAGTTTTAGATCCACATCCAAAAAACTACTCGATTTACAATGGATTTAGTGTTGTAAAACCAAATAGAAAGGAAGCTGAAGCTGCCTCTGGAATTACTATTTCTAATGAAGTTACCGCAATTAAGGCGGCTGATATTATAAGAAAAAAATGGAACGTAGACTTAGTTATTATCACAATGGGAGAAGATGGATTATTATTAAGTCCAGCTTCAGGAAAGTCTGTTCTTTTAGAAACGGAAGCTCTTGAAGTTTTTGATGTTAGTGGTGCTGGTGATACTGTTACTGCTGTTTATACTGCGGCGGTTGCCTCTGGTTCCTCAACAGAAATTGCAGGGCACTTAGCAAATTTGGCAGCTGGTGTAGTGGTTGCTGAAGTTGGAACAGTTCCAATAACACTGGAAGGTCTTAAAAATCATATTGTAAAAGTTTATAAGCTTGAGAATTAATTTTTTAATAGAGCAAAAATATGTCTGCTGGAAAGAAACTAAGTAAATCTAAAACACACAGCATGACAGGCTTTGGCAAAGGAGAATCGCAACACAAAGGAGTTTTTGTAAGTATTGAAATTAAAACAGTTAATCATAAGTATTTAGATCTCTCGATTAAATTACCTAGGATTTATAATGAACTTGAAAATGATATTCGCAAAATAATTTCTAGTAATCTTACCCGTGGTCGAATTGATATTTTTGTAACAAGAAAACTTGTTTCCGGCGCTTCTGTTAAAATTGATTTAAATGAAGCTGTAATGGATAGTTATTTTGAAGCTGCTAGTAATGCACTAAGGAAATATGATGCATGGAATGATGACACTCGTACTTCCCTTGTTTTTGAACTACTTACAAATAAGGAAGTTTTAGTAGGTGATGAATCAGAAGATCTTAACTCAGAAAAGAAAGTTTTGTTTGCTGCTCTTGATATCGCACTTTCTAAACTTACACATATGAGAGATCAAGAGGGGAAATCATTACTTAAAGATGCTCAAGAAAAAGCAAGTAACTTACAAATATTAAGAAAGAAAGTTGAAAAATTGTCCAAGAGTTCCGCAATAGAAAAAGGAAAGAAATTAAAAGAAAGAATTCTTGCCACAGGAATTGATTTCTCAAAAGATGAAATAAGAATTAATCAAGAAATTGCAATTCTAGCAGATAGAGTAGATGTGAGTGAAGAACTAGTGAGGATTGCCAGTCATTTAGATCAATTAGATGATACTTTTTTGGAGTATCCACAGGGTCGAAAGTTAGATTTCGTTACTCAGGAACTCTTTCGAGAATGGAATACAATCGGTTCAAAAACTCAAGATCCCAAAATTCAATCTTTAGTTGTTGAAGCTAAGGTGGAAATTGAGCGATTAAGAGAACAGGTTCAAAATATAGAGTAATATAATGAAGAGAGAAGGGATACTTTTTATTCTTTGTGGACCTGCTGGTGCGGGTAAAACTACAATATCTAATTATCTTGTAGATAATTTTCCACCTTGTTCATTTTCAATTTCTGTCACTTCACGATTACAAAGATTTGGAGAAATTCCAGGGGAAAGTTATTCTTTTGTTTCTAGGGAAGAATTCAATCGTAAGATAGATAATGGGGAGTTTTTTGAATACGAAGAAGTACATGGCAATTTTTATGGAACCCTTAAATCTTCAGTCCAGGATTCTTTATCAAATGGAGTAGATCTACTTTTGGATATTGATATTAAAGGGGCGTTAACTTTTAAAAATCAAGTGCCAAATAACTCGGTTGCCATTTTTATTGTACCACCTTCAGGAGCAATTCTAAAAGAAAGGCTATTTGCCAGGGGTAGTATTTCTTCAGAAGAATTAAGCAGACGCCTAAGAACAGCTGAAGTAGAATATGAGACAGTTAATAATTTGCTCAGTCAAAATAAAATTGACTATTTTTTAGTTAACGACAAACTAAGTGATACCTGCAATTTAGTTTCTCAGATTTTAATTGCTGAGCGTATGAAGTTAATTCGATTAAATAATTCAGATATTAATGCTATTTGTAAGATATGACATGAAAAATATAAAAACTTCTATTTTCTCGGCGTTATTCCTCTCCATTTTTTTTATTACTTCTTGTTCAACAAATACTGGAAAACGAGGATCTAAAGATGGCACTGAAAAGTTTGATCCTACAAGGTTCTATGCGCGGACAACAGAAGGAGTAAAAACCAAACATATCAAACTTAATAAAGTTTCTTTAGAAAAAGCACTTGGTTTTGCAAATGCTGCAACTCAAATTAGACTTATTGAACTTTATGGATCTTTAGCTCCAACACCTCGGTATCGAGTTATGGGATTTGATAAAATGGGAATTTATGACTTATTAACTCTTCAAAAAGGGGATGTTATACTTGCTGCCGATAACTTTATAATCAAAGATCCGGCTCTTTTTCCTACTTTTGTGAATCTATTTCCAAAGATATTACCAGTACAGAAAGAGGTTTCATTACAAGTTTTACGAGGCAGAGAGGAACTTTTGCTAGTTTATTCAATGGAATAAAGGGTTTTGGCACTACTTAATATTTCAGAATGGTAACTTAAATAATCCAATTATACTGCCGATATACTTAAGTGTGGGAGCAGAACAAAACGATACAACTAGAGTAATTATAGATCGACCAATATTGGCCGAACGATTCGAAGTTATTAAGCTTTTAGGAGAAGGTGCAGCTGGTGCAGTGTTTCTTGTTAAGGATCAAAAAAATAATGGCAGATTAGTTGCTCTTAAGATTCTTACAAATACAGAAGCATTTGATGAAAACACTTTACAACGATTTTTAGATGAACTTCATATATCGCAATCAATTCAACATCCTAATATTGTATCTGCTTACGATTTTATAAAAATGAATGATTCCATTGCTTATACGATGGAATATGTTGAAGGCAAAGACGCATCGACGCTTCTTGATGAAAAACTGCCCAGTTATGAAGAAATTGATAATATCATGATTCAAACTCTTTCAGCCTTGGAAGAGTTACACCGTAGAGGAATTTTACATCGAGATATTAAATTAGAAAATATTCTTGTTTCAAAAGATGGCACTACAAAACTAGTGGATCTTGGCTTGATGAAACGCATCGGAAATCAAAATAAAATGACAAAGACAGGTATTTTGCTTGGCACAGCTCAATATCTGCCACCAGAATATATTAAAAAAGGAGAATACTTAGTTGAGTCAGATTTATATGCTACTGGCTTGATGATGTATGAACTTTTAGCAGGTGAAAGAAGATTACAGAATCTAGATGGTGCGGAGGCTATTGACTATCTACTAGAAACTGGTTTTCAAGTACCTAGAGTCTCAAATTTATATCGTGGGCAAATTCCTTCTAAATATGAGGAAATTTTAGAGAAAGCCCTAAATCCAAAACCAAAAAATAGATACTCTTCAGCGAAAGAAATGGCAGAAGCTTTTAAAAGAGTGCTTCTAACTAGTAGCAAGATAAATGAAAATGTTATCAGCCATGCCTATGGCGGAAATAATCAGTGTTCTAACTTAGACTCGTTTGTAAGTATTAGTCCGTATGTTTCAGTGGGACTGGGATTGACTAAAAAGTCTCAAAGGACTGTGGAGTTTAAAAAACTATTTTTTGCTGTCACTTCTTTATTTATTGGAGTAGCACTTTTTAGCCTTGCCTCATATTTTTTAGGCTTTAAAGCCATTCCTGATGGAATTCCAAATGGAAGCTATCATGGAGAATGGTTGCAAGTAGATGGACTTCGGAGATCCGTAGATCTTGAAATTTCTTCTGCCGGAGCTTTTTTGGCACTCAGTGAACCAAATTGCAATGGTGGATTTGTTAATGTCAAAACTGGAGAGATCGGCTGTCTGGATAAAGATTATAAATTAAAGATAACAGAAGTCGATTCAAATAGCTTAGAAGGGATTTTATCAACAAAAAATTACGACGTTTCAATTCTATTTAAATCAAAATAATACCTTGATTTAATATTCAAGATTTATAATTAATTTTTTTATTTAACTATTAATAACGAGTTTAATTAGGCAACATGGCTAATAATTATTGCGGACCAAGGGATTATTGCTGCAAACATATAAACTCCAATCATTCCTTTCATGGCACCGGCAATCCAGGAAATTTGATTTGATACCAGACAAAGATATCCAACTATCATAATTGCAATAGATTTCACTATAACCAGAGCTTGTATATGACCAATAGCATTCATGAGGGATCTAATTATTGGATTACCTTCAGCAGAATTTCCAAAAGCGTGTACGCCATAAGCTGTAAAAATACCGTCTAAAAATTGAATGAAAATTAATATTACGCCTAGAATAATTATTTCTTTACTAGGTACAAGGCCAACAGTTTTTGCTCTTTGCTTATCAGCAGCAAAACGGAATATTTCAACTTGGGAGTAAGGTTGATTTAGGATTTGTATTGCTAACTCAGTCATATATTAAAACGCAAAGTATAACCGTTACGAATATATACTAGTCAGGCGTATTA
>JAWXBT010000329.1:0-8497 GCA_034440315.1 bacterium | reverse complement strand
TTGTTTGACTAAATGCTAAAAATTTCATATACTAACTCGTGATAAGTGATAATTTTAATACTATACAACTATAATAGTAAAACTATACGAATATGTCAAACGAAAAATCCACAATTGGGGACAATGTAAGAAAATACCGAAACAAGCTCGGTATTTCTCAAGATGTGCTTTCAAAGAAAGCAGATTTGGCTTTTCATACGATTGCCAAAATAGAAGCTGGCTCTACTCCCAACCCCACTATTGATACAGTCAAAAAAATTGCGGACGCTCTCGGCGTTTCGCTTGATGATTTAATGAAATAAATATATGCAATCACACGAAATACGTAAAAAGTTTTTAGATTTTTTTAAGGAGCGAGGGCATATCATAGTACCCTCAGCGCCACTCGTTCCTGAGAATGACCCTTCAGTACTTTTCAATACTGCTGGCATGCAGCCACTAGTTCCTTATCTAATGGGTTTGATGCATCCGTCAGGCTCTAAGCGTATTGTTGATGTACAAAAATGCGTACGCACAAGTGATATTGATGAAGTGGGAGACAACACACACCTTACGTTTTTTGAAATGCTTGGAAATTGGTCACTCGGTGACTATTTTAAAGAGGAAGCAATAAGGTGGAGTTTTGAATTTTTAATATCAAAAGATCAAGGTCTCGGGCTTGATCCAAGCCGTCTTTATGTAACAGTTTTTGGGGGTGATAAGAATGCTCCGCGTGATGACGAGGCATATCGTATATGGAAAGAGATATTTGAGTCGATAGGGATGGACTTCCAGAAAAGGATTTTTTTCATGAGTGCCGATTCAAATTGGTGGAGTCCGGGGGACAACGGTCCATGTGGTCCTGATAGTGAGATGTTTTATGATGTGACCGGTGCATTAACGGGCGGTTTAACAAAAGAAGAATTCATTGAAGCTGACAAAAAGCAACACGTTGTCGAGATTTGGAATAATGTTTTTATGGAATATAAAAAGAAGGATGGAAACATAATCGGAAAACTTGAAAATCAAAACGTTGATACTGGTTCAGGATTGGAGCGCGTTACCTGCGTGGTACAAGAAAAAGACAATGTTTTTGATACTGACCTGTTTAAACCTATTATTGATAAAATATCAGAAGTTGCATTAAAAGACGATATACGTTCAAAGCGTATTATCGCTGATCATATTCGTGCCTCTGTTTTTCTCATTGCGGATGGAGTAACTCCATCAAACACAGAACAGGGTTATATTCTTCGTCGGTTGCTTCGACGCGCAATACGATATGCGGATAAGCTCGGTATGCAGCACGGTTCGTTGCTACCCCTTGTTTCGGTTGTTATTGCAAAATACAAAGAAGCGTACCCAAGCATTTTAGAAAGACATAATCAGATTGAACATGAAATAGAGCTTGAAGAAGCGAAATTTCGAAAAACTCTTGAGCGAGGTATTAAGGAGTTTGAAAAAATAAGTACATCTAACATCTCTGGACATAATGCATTTATTCTTTTCTCAACATACGGATTTCCTCTTGAATTGACTCTAGAGCTTGCGAAAGAGAAAGGTGTAAAGGTAGATAAAGATGATTTTGAGAAAGAAATGGAAAAACATCAGAATCTCTCTCGTACAAGTTCCTCGGGTAAATTTAAGGGTGGTCTCGCAAATACAAACGAAACAACAACTATGCTCCACACTGCGACCCACCTTATGCTCGCAGGATTACGAAGGTATCTTGGCAATGATGTACATCAAGCGGGTTCAAACATTACCGAGGAGCGCACGCGATTTGATTTTACTTATCCACAAAAAATAGAGCGAACAACCCTTGATAAGGTTGAAGCATACGTAAACGAAGCTATCAAGAAAAAATGTGAAGTAACAACAGAAATAATGGATAAAGAACTGGCAATGGCTTCCGGAGTTGAAGGAAGTTTTTGGGAAAAATATCCAGATAAAGTTACGGTTTATACGGTGAAGTGTGAAGACGGTACTATATACTCACAAGAACTTTGTGGAGGACCGCATGTCTCCAGTGCAAGAGACATTAAAGGAACCTTTAAAATTATAAAAGAAGAGGCGTCCTCTGCTGGAGTAAGACGCGTCAAGGCAATTTTGGATTATAAGAATTAATGAAAATTATTATGAATAGAAAATATATGTTCAATATGAAAATGGGTTTAGTTGTTATGGGAGTAATACTTTTGAGTGGTTTGTATTTATTGTCTGGAGATCATAGCGATCCGACAAGCACTTTAAACACAGAATCTACGCAAATACGTATTGGTTGGCAGACTCCATGGTCTACACAAGGTCAATTAACTCAAATCTTAAAACACACAGATATATTGAAGAATAATAAACTTAAAGCAGATTTTAAAGGATTCAGCTACGGCGGTCCGTTAAATGAGGCGGCGCTTGCTGGTGAAGTTGATATTATATTTACAGCTGACCAGCCAGCAGCCACTTTACTCGCAAAAGATGATAGATGGACTATTATCGGACGTCTTATGTACAATCGTGTTTCTCTCTATGTGCCTCCCATGTCTTCTATAAAGACGGTGGCTGACCTGAGGGGAAAGACTGTGGCAATGCCTTTTGGAGCTGCCGCGCAACGCATGGCCTTAAAAGCTGAACAAGATGCCGGACTTAATCCGAAAACAGACGTAAATAACATCAATCTTGGTATTTATGAGCAGAGCGATCTCGTGCGTGATCCAAATGCTAAGAATTGGGGCAATATTGATGCGATGGCGGGATTTGATCCTACGCCAGCAATTTTTGAAGAAAAAGGTTTGGTTAGGAATTTGCAGGTGGGGAAAGTTGTTTCTGTTATTTTGGTTTCAAATAATCTTATTGAGCGTGATCCTGCATCAGTCAGTCGCTTTCTCAAAGCATTCAACGAAACATATGATTACTACAGAAACAATATCCCCCAAGCCAATTCATGGTTTGTCGCAGAATCAGGGCTTGATATCACACCAACCGCTTTAGCAATATCAGCAAGTATAGAACCAAATCTCGAAGTGACTTCAAAGGAAGAAATTCGTATCGGTTTTAACGATGAAGATTATCATATAATGCAAGAAGCAGCTGATTTTATTTTTGTTCAAGGCTTAGTTAAAAAACGAGTGATAATGAAAGATCATATAAACACTTCTTTTCTAGAAGGATTAGGAAAATAATATAATATCATGCAAAAGAAAAAGAATCTTATTTTTGTTTCACTAGACACCGTACGGGCAGATGTTGCGTACAGTGGAAAGTTTGAAGCAATAGAAAAATTAAGAAGTGCGGGAGTTACATTTCTAAACACCATTTCATCATCCCCACTTACGCCAGTCAGCCACGCTACTATTTTCACAGGATTACAGCCCTTTAATCATGGCATTCGACACCTCTTTAGGGAGAAAATTAGTAAAGACGTGCTAACTTTAGCAGAGATTTTGAAATCAGAAGGTTATAAAACCGGAGCGATTGTGTCGAGTCCCGGAATGAATAAATGGTATGGGTTTTCGCGGGGGTTTGACCATTATGATGATGAAATACCGCTTTTAGCTGATGGAAGCGATCCTTTGCAAACAGTTGATGTGAAAAAACGAGGTACGGCGCTTAAGCGCGCGGAGGTTGTTATTGATAGAGCAATCCAATGGGTTTCAAAAAATAACGATGAACAGCCATTCTTTGCATTCCTTCACTTCTTTGATGCTCATTGGCCGTATGAAGCTCCAAAGAAATTTGGAGGTGATAATATTTATGAAGAGGAGGTGGCCTATTCTGCTCATCATTTTGGTTTATTCATGGATAAAATGGAAGAAATGGGGATGCTGAAAAATACAACAGTTGTATGTTTTTCTGACCACGGGGAAGACCTTGATGGTATGTATCCAAACGATAAAGGTGGTGAAAAACTTGGGCATCCAGAAGAGTCAGGACACGGGTGTTTGCTTTATGATCAAACACAGAAAGTTGTTTTAATTATAAAAGACGAATCACTAAAAGAGAATGTAAATATAGAGGAGCAAGTACGTCTTGTTGACATAATGCCAACAACATTAGATTTGCTGGGAGTTCCAAAAAATAATATTCATTTTGACGGAGTATCCATTTTGCCATTAGCTAATGGCAAAAAGCTGAACCTACCCGCATATTCTGAAACCTTTTATCCAGAAGAACAAATAGATGCTACTGGAGGAAAATTTTCGGAGGCACGCAACAAGAAATCAATGCGTATTAAAAACTCTGAGAAAATTATTACTCATCTCGATAGCGATCACATTGAGGTTTATGATTTAAAACAAGACCCAGATGAAATGAAAAATCTATTTTGTAATCTATGAAAAAAATCAATCATACTATTTTAATATCTATCGATAACCTAAGGGGCGATAGTTTTGGCCCCAATAAATATAAATATCTGCCAGCAAACATTCGCGAGAATTTAGAGAGTAAAAGTCATTTGATGGAAGAATTGGCTACAGAAGGTTTGAATTTTAAAAATTGTTTCAGCGCAGCTCCTTTTACTACGGCGTCTCACGCATCCATATTTACTGGATTTTTACCTCTACATCATGGTGTATTTGAGTATTATAATTCGGATATGAAGAAAAAAACATTGTTTGAATATGCTCAGAGAGATGGGTACAAAACTATTTTTCAAACTGATTTCCCCATTATTCTTGGTGAGACAATTGGTTTTACTCGTGGCGTTGATAAATATTATATTGAAGATGAATACGCTGCTCTTGAAGAGTTGAAATCAAATATTCATTCAAAAACTATTACCTTTTTTCATTTCGGGGGCGTTCACTATCCATACGGTTTTCATACGTTGAAGTTTGGTGGAGATGATTATCGGAAGAAAGTCCAATCTCTTGAAAAAGAGTTGCGCATAGATGAAAACAAACTTCCGGTGGACCAATTTGATGAAGCACATCGTATGGGTGAGGATAAGGAGTTGCTGTTTAGATATAAAAGAATTATTGAGCATCTTTACGCACAAAAAAATTTTAAACGATTAACAGAGCTTTACTTTGAAGGTGTTGATTATTTTCTAGAGCATCGACTTCGTCCATTTATGGTTGAGTTACGCAAAGTTCTAGAAAATTCTGATTATTTAATTGTGTTATTTGGTGACCATGGCGAAGATTGGTCTGATGAGAGTAAGGGGCACTATAAATCGCTAACACCGGGTGTTCTGCATGTACCATTGATTATATTAGGAAGTGATATTGTACCCGGTATTATTGAAAGTAATGTGTGCACAGTAGATATTACTCCGACGATATTAAGTACACTTGGCATAAAAGTCTCAGATGCTATGGATGGATCCGTTTTAGATCTTCAAAACCCTCTTGAGATTGAAAAAAATAAGGGGACCAGTATTGCTCAAGTATGGCTTGGTGTCGGTAAACAAGAACTTATCTCGCATATTGATCGGGCTCATCGAGATAAAGGATTTACTGAAAAGATGGATACAATTAAAAGAGGCGAAAGTATCATTAAGAATGATTATCAATTAACAAGGAAATTTGATAAACAAGGAAAATTAGAAAACGAAAAACTGACTTCATTATCTGACATGCCTGTACCTAATAACGTGATGGAGTCACTCCTCAAAGAATTGGAAGAATATAATAAAACATCTCTGCATATTGATCAAAAAAACCTGACAGATGATTCAATTAAAGAACAACTAAAGTTGTTGGGGTACAATATTTAAGATGCAGATATTATTTTTATGAGTACAAACGACGATCTAAACAGCGATATATTAAATGATGCTTATAATCTCAGTTTGGAACTGAAGCCTTATTCCTTTTTTGACATAGCCCAAAGGCTTCAAATTTTTGCTTCAAGTGCGGTATCCGTTGAGAAAGATATTTTTTCTAAGTATCTTTTGTTTTTGCGAAGGGATTACCTCATCCAGGAAGTATGCGCAAAGCCACAATCAGATTACGCTAAGGCGTTAATTGGTATTTTCTCGATATCTCCATTCATTGTTAAAGAGATTGTTTTAACTAAAGGGGTAAATATTTTTTTGGCACGGGATGCCGCCCGTGACTTCGTTACCGCACGGATAATGGACACGCTTGGTCTTAAAAAAAATAGATCGTACATACTGTATTTTGCACGAAAGAATCTAAAGAATGTTTATAGCGCCACCACTAAGTTAATTAGTGAGGTAAGGACTAGTCATCTTGATGATCAGGAATTATATAGAAAAATGAGCGAAGAATTTATTGTAAATACACCCTTTAGAGATGAGGCGACAAATGCTTATTCTCTTTTAGAAAAATGTGGACTGCTTAACTATGAGGAAATTAGATTTATTGACACATGGGCATCTGGATCTATCTTTTATGCACTACATTTTATCATAAAGCTTTTTGATGAGTATAAATATGAAAAAGGTAAACTAGTGAAGAAAAAGACACCACTCGTTCACAAAGTATCATTTGCTACAGCAAATAATAAGGAGCGAGTTATGGTTGTCGAAACTTCCTACGATTATCTAAATGTGGAGTCAGAATTTAATAGCTGGTGGAAATTACCGAAGGCATTTTATAACCATTATAAATACGAACAAAAGTTACTATTCCCTATCCGTTCGTTTAATTGCAATAGTGTAAATATTCAACAGATACAAGCTTGGTATCGTTACTATGGCATACCATTTCTATACAACAAAATACAACCACGAGATTTTTGTGATTTGCTTACGGCACAAATATATAAAGGGTTGAATCACTTCGGGTCCCTTAATTTTGGGCACCCTGTTGAGTGGGATGATGAAAAGAAACAAATTATAGCTTCCTCCAGTGCTAAGAAAATCGGGAATTTAATGCGAAACATGTTTCTTATTAATGCAGTTATTGGATATCAAAATAATTATACAAAACCCATTAAGCAGCGAGATTTTCAAAAAGTAATAAAGGGGTCAAGAGTGTCTCTTTTGATAAAGAAATTTGGTTTAAATAGATATAAAGCGTCTATGCTTGATAGGGTACTGTACGACAACAATGAACATGTGGTGACATGCCATTCGTCAATGATTGAGAATCTTGTGCAGAATATAATTATTACAATGGATTTTTTTGGATATAGAGCCATTGCAGAAATGTCATACGCCGAAAACTATAATTTTCAGTATTACTTGAATGGTATTAAATTTATCCCAGCACATAAATATAAAGAGAGCTTAAACATTTTGAACTTAGTGTACACGAAGAAAATGGTAAAAAAGATGCTTTTTCAAAGTACATATCATTTTGTAAAGGAAATATTGAAAGCTAACCAGATGAAGATAAATCTTCATCGAAAAATAGAAATGATAGTTTTCGATATTGACGGAACGCTAACCCCTATATCAGAAGGTGTAGACTTGATAGTAAGGTGTATAGAAAGAAATATGAAAATTGCCTTTATAACAGGAAGGACAAGATCTTTCTGTATGCAGATGGCAGATGATTTAAACAAGAAAATTCCATTCCAGTTAAAAACCACCGCCGCCAATATACTTTTCTACTGCTCCAATGGATCAGAGGCTTTTTATGCCGAAGGTACTGTGTACAAAAAAAGAAAAAACATCCCCATAAACATTAAAAGAAAACTTTATAATTTATTTAATACAATGGATTTGATAATCTCATCCGAAAGAGATTATCGTATTATCGCAACATATAAAGGTAAGGATAACAACGCAAACAGACTTCTCGCTTACATAGAGAAGATAAAAGAAGAAGTCAAAGGTGCTAGACTTGGCGTATACTTGATAAAATGGAACATGGAAAATTCTGATAAAACTCTACCATTTAATTCTATAGATATTTGTTCATCTAGTAAAAAAGAAGCTCTCGCACATTTATTACAAAATGGAAAGTCTAAAAACTATATAGTTATTGGAGACGATCCAGAAAATTCAGACAGAGAAATAATCGGGGAGAACGATATCTCAGTGGAGGGATATGGCATTTTAAAGACGAGAGCAATTATCAATTATATTCTTGCCAACAGAAAAGTTAAAACACACTAATATGAAAAATGACTACACCGATACAATAGCCGCATTTATTAAAAAATCCCTCGGAAAAGAAAAGGTTCTGGCAGTTTTAGTCACTGGTAGTTTTGCCAAAGGAATTAATGATAAGGATTCAGACCTTGATCTTCAAATCATCACATCAAATGGATCTAAATATAGAAAAAGAGGAAATGTTGTTATGGACGGGGTTTTAATTGAATACTGTATTAACCCTTATAGTCAGGTAAAAAAATACTTAGAGATAGATTCAAAACATAATAACCCTATGATGTGCATTGCTTTGTTGGAAGGAAAGATCATTTTTGAAAAATATAAATCTGCATCACGTCTAAAGGAATGTGCCACCGCGTCTCTTAAGAAAGGATATAGTTTGATCAATAAAGACCACATGTCTTTTAATAAGTATGTATTGGCGGATACTTTAAATAAAATGAACTCATTATATAAAAAGAAGAGAGATGATTTTTCATTTCTATATTATAT
>JAWXBT010000328.1:0-6049 GCA_034440315.1 bacterium | reverse complement strand
GACTTATTTATTAAATATTTACGTAAAACTCTGGAAAATATTTCTAATGATGTTTCAAATTCCTCTGGAACAACCTCGCTAGCTCCGAGATTTAAAAGCTCAGTAACTTCAGCAACCTCTTTAGTTCTTACTATAATATGTAAACCAGGATAATCACGAGAAATGATATCTACAATTTTACGTGTTGCAAATGCATCAGATATTGCAATGCAAACCACACGAGCTTTCTCAAGTTGAGACTGTTCTAATATATGGTTATAGCTAGCATCACCAAAAATTATATTCTCACCTCGAGCTTTTTCAAAAGCTACAACCTCAGGATTAAATTCAATTATTATATAGGATATTCCAGCCGATTTAGCAGCGTAGGCTAGATTTCTACCATTTAGTCCAAATCCAATGATAACTAAATGATCATTTAGAGATTGTGCTGTAACTTCTTTTTCGCTTTTAATCTCAGGTTGTAACTTAAATATCTCTAATGTTTTTTCAGCAATGATCGCTGATTTTGAAATAATAAATGGGCTTATTATCATTGTAATAATTCCAGCTCCTAAGAAATTTTGATAGGTGTCGCCATTGATTACGCCATAACCAAGCCCAAGCTTTGCAATTACAAAAGAAAATTCCCCTACTTGGCTAAGAATCAGTGCGCCTTTGATTGATATTCCCAAAGGAAATCCAAGAATCTTAATAGCAAGAGTAGTTGAGAAAATATTAATAAGAGAAATAATGAGAACAAATCCTGCAACTGTAGATAAGTTATGAGCTACGTGCCCCAGGTCAAGTAACATGCCTATTGAGATAAAAAAGAAAGCTGTAAAAAGCTCTTTAAAGGAATGAACGGTATTATATGCCTGGTAGCCGTAGGGAGAATCGGAGATCATTAATCCAGCTATAAAGGCTCCCAATGCAACGGACATTCCCATTTCACCAGTTAGCCAACCAAAGGAAACGCATAAAGTAAAAACGGTGAGCACAAAGAATTCTTGGCTTCTTGATTTACTTACCATTTCTAAAAGTTTTGGGATTACGAATTTATATGAAGCAAAAACAATCGCACCTAGGATCAATAAGTTTTTACTAAGAATAATTATTTCGGTTAGTAATGGTTTTCCTTCGCCTCCTAGGATCGGAGTAATTAAGATCATTGGCACTATTGCTATATCTTGAAATAGTAAAATTGATATCGCCAAAGTGCCAACCGGCGTACCGATTAAACCACGTTTTTCAAGAACTTTAAGAACGAGAGCCGTGCTGCTTAATGAGAAGATAAATCCCAAAAACAGTGCTTCTTGAAAAGATTTTTTTGCAACAGTGAATATTATTAAACAGATGGCAATTGTCAGTCCGACTTGAAGTGCACCACCAATAAATACAGTTCTTTTTTCTTTTAAAAGATTTTTTATTGAAAATTCCAGACCTAGAGTGAAGAGAAGAAATACAACACCCCACTCAGCAATTAGATTTACTGTTTCTCCACCATCAGATAAACCTAAGCAAAATGGACCAATGAAGATTCCTGTTAATAATAATCCAACAATTTCTGGAATACGAAATCGTTGAAAAATCATAAGGCCGATAACTGCTGAAATTAAAATAAGAAAAATTTCAGTTAGAACATTTGAATGCATTCCATTAGTCTACAATTGTTGATGGAAAGTATCAAAAGTGTTTTTTGGCGGGTCTGCCTCTTTGTAAAATTAACAGACCCACAGATGCTCATTGATCGACTTCAATGATCATCTCTTGTTCCCAACTCTCTCCCATTCTGTATCGCCAGCGCGTGTCGTCTGAATCGCTAATTAACAGAAGGTTTCCATTGCATTGGAAAGCTAAGGACCAGATTGTCCTAGAATACCAACGCGGATCTTCTTGATTTGTTGGACAAAGAACAACCAGAGAGTTGTTCTCCTGCCCTTGAAGGCTTGGATTTCCTAGCTCAGATTGGACCTGAACTTTTCCAAGAACTTCCAGGGAAAGCTCTCTCCCTTTTGATTTTTTCCAATTGTGTCCACTGGAAAAGTTGATGCAGCTGCACAGAGAGAGAAGCAGAAAGTAGAGAACGATTGATATGCAGTATTTTTTCAATACTATGGGCCCTCCTTAAAAATCCGTTGTGATTGCATTTCTCTCGAAGTTCTAAATAGTGCTATGGTTATCCCAACAGGTAATTTCTGAATACTTTTGCACGAATTAAAACTTCGAGAGAGAAAAAACCTTTATTTACAAAGAGGCGTATACCCAAAAATTTACAAGGAATTTCTAAAAGAACGGCAGTTGTGCTTCGACTTTGTTCAGCACATGGCTTATGACTTTAGTCGTAACAAGGTAAGATATCAAAAATATGGAATTTTATAAAAGACTCACACAAAAGCCAATACATTTAAGCCTTTCCAAGGATCGAGTTCGTAATATTAAGCGAGGATATCCCTGGATATTTAAACATTATTTAGAGGAGCTTCCCAAGGCTGCTTCGGGAACATTGGCGGTTTTGAAAGACAAAGATGGAGAAATTTTAGCAAAAGGTTTTTATGATCCTCAATCAGAGCTTTCTTTTAGAGTACTGGCTCTGGGCAAAGAAAATATTAATTCAGAATTACTAAAAATTAGAATTTTAGATGCCATAAATCTTCGTCGTGACCTCTTCGATTCTCTTACAACTGGATTTCGATTAATAAATGGAGAAGGAGATCTGTTGCCTGGTTTAGTTTGCGATCTTTATGCTGATGTTGCTGTTATTCAATTTGATGGCGAAGGACCGAGAGGGTTTTATGATGCAGACAATATTGGTAAATTCATTGCTGAAGAACTTAAGCTGAAATGTGTATTTAGAAAGCCACGTTATAATGAGAATCAAAAGGGCCAAGCTCTTTTTGGAACTATGCCAAGTGAAGATGTTCTTTTTTTAGAAAATGGCCTTACTTTCTCAGTCGATATTATAAATGGCCAAAAAACGGGGTTTTTTCTGGATCAGAGAGACAATCGGCAACGTATTCGTCATCTAGCAAAAGATAAAACTGTTTTAAATCTCTTTGGCTATACTGGAGGATTTTCGATCTACGCTATAGCTGGCAATGCAAAATCAGTTACCACTGTGGATCTTGCAAAACCTGCAATTGAAGCCGCTAAGAAAAATTGGCAATTAAATAATAATTCTTCAGACAAACATGATGCCTTAGCAGTAGATGCTTTTGAATTTCTAGAAACTGCAAAGAACAATAAAAAAAACTGGCAGGTTGTAATTGTAGATCCGCCTTCTTTCGCGCGTGCTGAGAGCTCAGTTGAAGCTGCTACTTCTTCGTATCATAACCTAATAACTTCTTCTATTTTAGTAACTGCAAAAGGAGGTGTTATGGCTGCCTCCTCATGTTCTAGTCATATAAATCCAGCAATGTTTCTCGAACTTTGTGAAAAAGCTGTTTCAACTTCAAGACGGCGAGCTCAAATTTTAGGAATTTATGGTCAACCAGAAGATCACCCCTTTCCAATGTCATGCCAGGAATTAAGGTACCTGAAATTCATTTTGTTCAAACTTGATTAGCCCAATAACTCTGGTAATATTAGATAGTTGGCTGATTTAAGTGTTGATCTCAGTATTTGGTCACATAGGGATGCAAAATTTACTTTGTAACCGGCATATCACTTGCACGCTTAGCTAAATAGGATACACATTATGAAAGACAATATCTCAAATGCATTTCAAAATAGTCAAAGTTCAGGGAACTTTGGTACCGATTCTACTGGAAGACTCCGTGACTGGAATGATGATGTCGTTTCATTTAAAGGGGGTGAAGTTAAGCATCAAGCAGCATATCAGCCTCAACCTCGTCAACGGAAAAGCACCTCTGAGCATGTGCGACAAACTTTTGGTAATATTGAAGAAATAGAAATTGATCCAAACGAAATTGTGGCAGAAATGCAACCCGTTGTGAATTTATTAAGAAGAAAAAGAAAAAGTACTGTAACTATTATTAGAGAACTCTTCGGAGTTTAATAGTCTGCCAAATTAATTTTAATTTTGGCAGAATTTCCTAATTTGATTTATTCTTACTGAGTTTAATTTTTAATTGTCAGAATATTATTTATTGACCACGCTTGCAGCGTGAGTTAATTCAAAAGCGATTCGGGTATACTTGAGCAAACCAATTCGAAACGCGGGATTGCAACATCAAAAAAATCTCCCTTTTCAGTTTGGAATGTATAGCTTCCTAACATAGCTCCGACAGGGTCGTTAATGCTTGTTCCGCTTGTATATCTATAAACTTCCCCGGGCAGTAATATTGGTTGATCCCCAATAACACCTTCGCCTTTTACATCTGCACATTGGATACCAGCTGAATAAACTAACCAATGTCTATTAATTAGTTGTGAGATCTCTTCCCCAATATTTTCAAGAGTGACTGAATATGTGAAAATAAAAAGTCCATTCTCAGGATCTGATTGATCATCATGGTAAGCAGGCACAACTGATACTTTTATTCCACGAGTGGTTTTAGAGTAAAGTTGGTAGTCGTAAACTTTAGTTTCGATATTTCGAGCCATGAATCCTTTTTTAAACGGGAACAATTTGTACGCGTTCTAAATTCCAGGATCAAGAAAAACAGAGATAAATTTTTTAAACATCACCTGCTGCAGGATCAGGTTTGCTCGAGGGGCATAATAAACATTGCTGTTAGATGTACAACCCGAAAAATAAGTTAATGAAGTAAGGATGTTAGAGAGAATAAAAACTTGTAACACCGTAATGTTATTTTGATTAGCTTTATAGATCCTGATACCGTTCCTCTCTTTTCAATAATTAAGATTGTCTAAATTTATTATTTCATTATTGAAGTCATCTTATTTTGCTCTTATGTAATTAAGCTT
This sequence comes from bacterium, assembly GCA_034440315.1. Classification (GTDB taxonomy): domain Bacteria; phylum Bdellovibrionota_C; class UBA2361; order UBA2361; family J135; genus JAWXBT01. The sequence goes on along the minus strand of JAWXBT010000328.1, from coordinate 1,180 downwards.
TTTATGACTGAATTTTCAAAATCTAACTCATTAAGTGCGGCTTTTATTAACAACTCAGAACAACGCGGTTCAGAGGAATTTTTAATTGCACCCAATCATCATTATGCGGAATTTTTGGATCGTCCTGGAATTGAAGATAAGGATAATTTTAGGGAAGTTTCTCGTTCTGTATTAGCTCAATCTGTTCATAAACTAGCAAACCATTTTCTAAAAAGTGGGATAAGAGAAGGAAACTCAATTGTTATTATAGGTGAATCAAGTGCCTGGTTAATGGTAGCTCAAATGGCGGCGCTAGAGGCTGGTGCCACTGTTGTTCATATAAATCCAAATGATAAAGAAAGAATCATAGCCCTACAAATAAGTGATTCTAAAGCTAAGATTGCAGTGGCTGGAAGTTATTTTGAGGTAGAAAAACTTTCTAGAATAACAGATAAAATGCATTCATTTCCAACGGATCGAGGCGTGACTACTACCTCCATTTCATTAGCTCAGATTGTTTCTGTTTCTGACTACAGGTCATGGCAGGTTCCACCTTCAAACTTTATTTCTTTTTCATCGATTGTAAATAATCGAACATTATCTAGCGTTCCTCCAAGTACGGCTTTTCATCTTAGACCTGAAAACACTGCATTTATTGAGTATGTCCCGCATGAACAGCTACTTCTTAAGGCTGTTAGAATAACTCATGCTGAGAGACTTGAATCATTATCGAGAAATAGTCGAGCAGATCTTTTTACCGATTCAGATTTAATTTTTCTTGGCGAAAAAGTTTTCGGAAAATGGACCTTAGAATTGATGGACCTAGCTTTACTTGGAGGAGCAAATTTAATTTTTCCTACACCTCCAGATCGTAAGACACCAAGTAATATCTTAGAGCAAGATTCATTTTCTTCAACTTTAAGAAAATTCTCTCCTCAGGTAACTTTAGTTTCTGATGGATTCCTTAAAGCAGCAGCCGAAGATATAGAGATAGAAAAGTCTGATTGGTATCCAAAGAGAATTCAAGTAAACATAGCTTCAACTGGAAGTTTTATAAGCAGGCCCTTTCAATACTTTCTTAGAAAGGAGTATTTCGGTTCAGATGCAAAAACTGTTTTGCCTGCCCAAGGGGCTGAAAACAAAGGGATTGAAGATGCCATGACTGTTTTTGGATATGCACCATCCATGTATAATTCTTCAT
>JAWXBT010000327.1:0-13387 GCA_034440315.1 bacterium | reverse complement strand
TTTGAGAATTGTTTTTGCCGTAACTATTGGCATAACTTTTAAGCCGAGAGTTAAATTTTTGTTTTATAAAAGCTTCTGCAGTTGCATCGTATAGTTTTCTTTTATCTAGATCCTTTAATGTATTGTAAGCATTTTGGATTTCTTTGAATTTTTCAGAAGAGGATTCACGCTGACTGATGTCGGGGTGATATCTTCTAGCAAGGATTCGGTATGACCGTTTGATCTCTTCTTGGGAGGCAGAGTTAAGAAGGCCCAGGGTTTTATAGTAATCTTTCATGATAGTTAGATTTGCAGGTTATCATCTGAGGCTCAAACCCGCAATTAATAAATCTTATAACATACTGAAAAGGCTATGTATTTATCTATGCTCGTATTGAAAAGTAGCAGCTTACGTTTTTTTTATCATAACACTTGATTAGCAATGATCCTTTCAATCTCTAGTCCGGTTTCTGACCGGCTGGACTCATATGAGCAGTGGAGTTTTTAGCGTTTTATAAATTTATAGATCTATTTTCAATTCACCTTGCGAGTATTCCCTGGAGAAGGCGTAACCTTTTCCCTGGAATGCTCACAAGTTTTTCGCGCTTTTGCGGAGAAATTGAGAAAGCAGACTGTCGGTGTGATCGGACAGAATCGATCACAAGAGAAAGAGACAATCATGAAGATCCTTGGAGGGATTCTTGGGTTCCTGTTCCTGTTCCTGCTGGTCACGGGGTGCGCGAGCACCAAGTCCAACACGAACAAGCACCTGACCGCGAGCCAACAGAACTTCTTGTACCCGGACTCCGACGAAGCCGTGAAGGCCGAGTTGGCTGAGGCTAAGAAGGACGAGAAGGAGCGCACGAAGAACGTGAAGGTCGCTTCGAAGACCGCACACAACGTTGCCACGCGCGGCGTTCCGACGCCGAGCTCGATGGCTTCGTCTGCGTTCCGCGAAGCATCGTCACTCCTCTCAGGCTTCGGCAGCATGGGGACGTCGAAGACGTCCCAGGAGAAGGTGAAGGACGATCTCGTTAAGATCGTCGCAATGGTTCTGGGAATGAAGACCTTCCACGAGCGGATGGGATTCGAGCCCTACATCGAGGACGAGAACCTGCCCGTCGAAGAGAAGGACAAGATCCAGCTCGACGTCTACAAGTGCGCACGAGAAGTTCGTTACCTGGTGGCTCTCGGCATCGAGAGCTTGGTACAGAAGTACCAGGATGATGACATTGCCAAACGGGCGATCGCGATTCAACGGATGCGGAACAGCACGTTCCGTGCTCTAGCAAACGAGCGTGTCAAGGTCGCTGGTGGAACCCTTGGTCCCATCAACCTGGCCGCACTCGGTGAATTGCCCGAATTCGCCAAGGGCAAGACCCTGCCGGATAACGAATGGGTGATCCTTCCCTCGTCGAACGGCAGCTCTGGTGCAGTGGCAGCCTCGAACTGACACTCAGAGCGCCACATGAGCCCCCGGCGCGTAACTTCGTCTAATCAACGAAGCTTTACGCGTCGGGGCTGCTCTTTTCTCTCTAGCGGGTTTTCATTGTTTTTACAAGAACTCCACCGCTCACCTTTTTTTGTTAACTTACTCCTCAAATCTTGTTGTTTAACCTCGGTCTTTGTATAATTTTACGAAGAACAAGATGAAACAAAATCTATCCTTATTTGCTGAAAAATTTCCTGAAGACGTTTCCGAGAAGAGGACCAATCATTATAAACCTCTTGCAGAATCTTTGCGTCCCAAAACTTGGCAAGACTTTGTCGGCCTTGAAAATATCGAAGGCGATTTAATAAAAACCTTAAAAGGCGATCAACGAAATCCTCCTTCTTTGATTTTCTGGGGACCTCCCGGATCTGGCAAAACTACATTAGCTAAAATCCTTGGTGAAAATTCCGGTTTAAATTTTGTTGAGCTTTCTGCAGTTTTAGGCGGGGTAAAAGACGTTAGAGAGATTGTTGAAGAAGCTAAAAACTCATCAAAGCCTACTATTTTATTTATTGATGAGATCCATAGATTTAATAAATCACAGCAAGATGCTTTTCTTCCTCACGTTGAAAAAGGCACAATTATCCTATTTGGTGCCACAACTGAAAATCCTTCATTTTATTTAAATCAAGCCTTGTTATCTCGGGCACGGGTGATTGTTCTGCCAGCTTTAGCATCAGAATCACTTGAGGCGATTCTCTTACGGGCCGAAGAAACATTAAGTTGTAAATTTAGTGATAAAGCTCGGGGCTTAATTATTAATGCAGCAGGTGGTGACGCCAGAAGATTAATTAATCTTTCTGAAAGTGTAGTTCAGGCTCTAAAGGTTACAAAAGGCACAGAGATTACAGAAGATCAGATTCGCGACATCATGGGAAATAAAAATTTTATTTTTTATGATCGAGATGCTGAGGAGCATTATAATTTAATCTCAGCATTTATTAAAAGTATGCGCGGCTCTGATCCAGATGCTGCAATTTATTGGGGTTTTAGAATGTTAGAAGCTGGGGAGGATCCAAGATTTCTAATTAGACGGATGATTATTTTTGCTTCCGAAGATATTGGAAATGCAGATCCTAGAGCTTTACCCTTAGCAATTTCAACTGCAGAAGCCTTTGATAGGGTGGGACTTCCTGAAGGGAGAATCCCAATTGCTCAATGTATTACTTTTTTGGCGTCCTCTCCAAAATCTAATCGAAGTTACATGGCAATGAATAAAGTTTTGGAAGTAATAAATCAGCATCCAATAATGCCGGTGCCTTTACACTTAAGAAATGCACCAACTAAGTTAATGAAAGATCTTAAATATGGTTCTGGATATCAATATCCTCATGACACTGAAGAGGGGTTTGTTAAGGAGCAGTATTTACCAGATAAGCTTATTGGCCAAAAATTTTATGAGCCTAAAAATTCCGGTTACGAAAAGAATATCTTGGAAAGATTTGCTCAGTTAAAGAAAGTCTAAAACTCAAGCCCCTTAAGGTGTTGTTAATATTCAATAATAGTCTAGAGTTCAATGGCAGACTCAAATTTAATCTTTTTTGCCTTCAAACTCAGTAGCAGATAAATTACGACATAGTTAGAGTAATGTAATTATATTTTCTCACACAATGCTGCGCGAAAACTGGATATCAATATCACGAGTAACTCGATTTGCTGACAACATTATTGTTGTCTTAGCATTCTTCATTGCCTATTACGGCCGATCCTCATTGATGTTTTGGAATCAAACCTTTGATTTAAATTTACCTTTTGCTGGTGAGATATTAGCTCCAATATCTAGTTACTATGTGATTCTTATATTAGCTCTGCCAATTTATAATTTAAGTTGGACAATGCTAGGGGCGTACGATCGTGCAAGAATTTTTTCAAGTTTTAAGCTTTTACAAGTATTTCTTTCAAGTTCAGTTCTGATTTTCTTCTTTATTGCTGCCGGGTTATTTTTATTAAAACTAGATCTCAGCCGCGCAGTAATTATTCTTTTTTGCTCGATCGTGGCTCTTTCCTTAACTGCCGAAAGATATCTTTTGAGAGCTCTTTTAAGATACTGGAATTGGCGCGGAAGGAATCTAAGAAACTTGGTTATTGTAGGATTGGGGGAGCAGGCTAAAAAAATTCAAGAAGAGATTAAGAAACGCCCTGAACTGGGCATAAATTTAATAGGCTTTGCTATATTTAAAGATGCACCGATAACCATTGAGCAGAATTTTAAAATATTTAGAGGTACGGCAGATCTAGAAGAGGCATTAAAAAACTTTGCAATTGATGAAGTTATTTTCACAGATGTCAGAAGCCATCTTGATGATGTAGAAAACATGATAGTTGCCTGTGCTGATCAAGGAGTAAGGACGTCCTTAGCTGCAGATCTTTTTAGTGTGGGAATGGCAAAATCCGAAGTCAGTTACTTTGGTGGCATGCCGTTAATTCATTACCATACTCCTCCTGGAGATCGTTGGGAGTTAGCCATTAAACGTGTAATTGATTTTATTATAGCCTCACTACTCCTTGTTGTAATTTTACCAATTTTAATTTTGATTACCCTTGGTATAAGAATTATGTCTCCTGGACCAGTAATTTTTAAACAGAAAAGAGTAGGGTTGAATGGTCGTATTTTCTCAATGTATAAATTTCGTTCAATGATAGTCGGTGCAGAGAATGAGCTTCAAGATTTGATAGATAAAAATGAGATGGATGGACCAGTATTTAAGTTAAGTAACGATCCGCGCATAACTTCTTTTGGTCGGTTACTACGAAGATTTAGTTTGGATGAATTACCCCAGCTTTTTAATGTTTTTAGAGGGGATATGAGTTTGGTAGGTCCAAGACCCCCAGTTCCCTCTGAGGTAAGTCAATATCAAAGAAGGTATAGAAGACGTTTAAGCATGCGTCCTGGAATAACATGTATCTGGCAGGTAACAGGTAGAAACGAGATCAAAGATTTTGAAACCTGGATGAAACTAGATTTAGAGTATATCGATAATTGGTCACTATTGATGGATCTGAGAATTCTTTTTAAGACCATACCAGCAGTAATTTTCGGTTATGGTGCTAGATAGCGCATATATAGTAAGTCCAAAAAGAACTTTTCTATAGAAAATCTTTATTTGGACTTACGATCTCCCGCAGGGATAATAAATAGTTATCCCAACTAAATGTATTAAGTAAACCCAAGGTTTTCAACAGAAAAGTATTTGGAAATTACTTACTGGGATAACTATCGATCCTGCGTCAGTTAGTATTTCGGTAAAGATCCCAAAATTGAAGTAAGAGTTGATTGTTGAGCATTCAGTTTCCCAATCTGTGAATCAAGACTCGCAAACTGTCTAATTAAACTCTGCTCTTGTTGACTGAGACTTTTTTCTAAATCACTTAAGCGAACCTGAAGTTTTGATATACTTTCTTTATTTGATTGTATTGCGTCAGGTATTAGGCCTGCAAATTGAGTGAATTGATCAATCGTCCCACCAACTTTGGCCAAATTTTCCCCTAGTTTGGCTGTAATATTTTTCACAGCCTCAGAATCATTAGAAAGTGCCGTAGCAAATGTCTTCTTATCGAGTTTTAATGTTCCATCTTTCTGAGTCGTAATGCCAAGATCTGCAAGAGTTGCTACAACACTACCTGAAGAAACACTGGAAGAGGATAGAGCACTTTTTATCGCACTAATTGCATTTTCATCTAAGGAAGAGCTTGAAAGCGATCCAAAAACAGCTTTAAAACTTCCTCTATTGCTCTCAAATTTAATAGTATCATTTTCATTTACGAATTTTAGTAAATCATTGTATGCAGTAACAAATGAATCAATATTTCCGGTAGATCCTTCAACGTCTGATTGTACAGTTACAGTTGAAGTACCAGCTTTGCTTAAATTTAGAGTTACACCACTGATTACATCTGAAATTGTATTAGATGATCTTGTAATTGTTCCAGTGATCCCTGAAATTGAAAATTGTGCATCAGTTGCTTGATCAATTGTTTGGCCACTAGTAAAAAGATTTACATTATCAGTTGCAGAAATTTGACCTTTTTCGGTGCCTTCATTTAGAGAACTAATAACGATTTTATATTCCGGAGATGAAGCTGTTCCAACATTCACTGTGCTTGCAACAGCTTTGTCAGAAGCATTATTAAATGCAACTACAAATTGATCATAAGTTGTTGTGCTATCTACAGCGATTGAAATTGACTCCTGATTTGCACCAGTACCGACTGTAAAATCTACATTACCTGAAATTGCACTGCCATTTATAGCAGAAGAGGTAGAGCTAGCAGAGTTATTGAATGAAAGTGTTGCATTGGAAGCAATTTGTGTAACTGTAATCTGAGCAGAAGTATTTGCAGCAGCATTTGAAGCTTTAGCAGATAAAACAGTTTCATCAGAAACAGCAACATCTTTAGCAAGAGATCCACCATTAAGAACTCTGAAGCTACTTGCCGAGTCTTTAAGCTTATTTAACTTGGAGATCAGATCTGTAAATGCCGTATTTGTATCTTGTAAGTTAGATATTTTTGTTTCGATTGGTTTAATTCGAGACTGACGCTTCTGATCTAGAAGTGAATTAATGATACTACTGGTATCAAGTCCAGATCCAACTCCGAAAAAATTGATTGATGCCACTTAAAGCCCTTGTTTGTTGAGTTTACGCTACAAGGGAGTTATCGGCAGAAAGAAGAAGAAATCTTAAGAATCAAATTTTATTTTAAGTATTTGAATGAACTCGAGAAACTTGTTTTAATCATGGATATCACTAGTTGCCGAGTCCACCTAAGGCGGCGCTTAATGATGATTGTTGTTGTTGAAGTCTACTTGTGAGCGACTCAAATCGAGAAAATTGAGCTCTTAATGTTGTTTCTTTCTGTGTGAGCACATTTTCCGCATCACTAATTTCTATATTTAGATCATCAATTCTATTTTTCTTTGTAGTTATTGAATTTTCATAAAGACCTTGGAATCTTGTAAAAACATCGATCACGCCACCAGAAGCAGCTAGGCCACCAATTAATCTACCAAGGGAATTTAAAATTTCTTGAACAGATTCAGACTCTTTTGCAAGTGCATCTGAGAAAGTAGAGGCATTAATATCATTCGATGAGCCGCTTCCATTAAATTTCAAAGTTCCATCTTGCTGAGTTGTGATACCAATGTCAGCTAAAATTCTAATTTGGGAACCTCCAGTGTAGGCAACAGAACTTAGGGCCGTTCTTAGTGTAGATAAAGTATTATCATCTAATCTCGATTTTGAGAGCGGACTGAATGTATTTAAGCCATTTGTGGATTCAGGAGGAACGATGAGATTATTTTCATAAACAAAAGCTACAATTTCATTATATTTATCAACAAATGTTTGAACATTTGCAATACTTCCTTCAACATCATCGCCAACAGTTATAGTGGTACTTAAAGCCCCACCTTTATTTAACTGAATTGTTACACCAGGAATTACATCACTTACACTGTTACTGGAGCGTGTAATTGTGCCTGTAATTCCTTGTAAACTGAAAGTAGCATTACTAGCATTTTGAATTGTACTACCGGCGCTAAAAAATGAGGAGGCATCAGTTATGCTTAAATTCCCTTTAAGAGTACCCTCATTGAGAGAACTAAACATGATTTTGTACGAGGGAGAGGCAGCAGTACCAACATTTACGGCTGTTGCAATAGCTTTAGTAGAGGCTTCATTAAAAGCTGTTACAAATCCTGCTACCGTTGTTGTATTATCAACATTCAAGGTAGTTGTTTCTAATTCTGTTCCAGTTCCAATATTTACTACGACGCTCGAAGGACTTGCTCCTGAGTTAATGACGGTTGAAGTATCAGCAAATGTATTATTAAAAGAGGCAGTACCATTGGAAGCTAATGTAGTAACAGTTAGCTGAAATGATGTATTAAATGCATCATTATCTGCTGTTGCAGTAGCTACCGTTTCATCTGAGGAAGTCGTATTTTTTGTAAGAGCTCCACCTTGTGAGGATACTGTTCTAAAACCATCTCCAATATCTTTGAGTGATTTTAAAAGAGTTTTTAATTCATCAAGCTTTGCATTTTCGTCTGTAAACTCAGTAACTTTTTTCTCAAGCGGCTTAATTTTGACCTGCCTGTCTGAGTCAATGATTGCTTTAATTAGTGCTTCAGTGTCGATACCAGAAGCTAGACCTGAAAAATTGACTACGGGCATGGTTTAAATCTTTATTAAATTGTTACTTCCTATATCAAGTGTGAATAACAAAACGAAATTTTCTCTAAAGTGAAAATACGTAATGAAGCTCTCCTTTCTTGACTAAAGACATTTTTTCTAATGACACTTGGCATTAATTGTTTTGCCTCCCTCTGGTCGGCACTATGGCGAGTGCAGACTGTTTGGGGTTATTTCGCTATGTATTTATGGCACTCGCTATATTAAGCAATAATTAGACCAAGGAGAGCAAATATCTAACTATTGAGATTATTTTAATTTCTTTTGAAAGGTTATTTATGTGATAGGCAAAAATTACCTATAAAGTTATCCCAATAAGTAATTAACGTAAGAGACTTAACACTAGTTGTGGTTGCTGATTTGCTTGAGCAACTATAGCAGTGGCTGCTTGTTGCAAGATTGTCAGCCTGGTGAGAGTAGCACTCTCCTCTGCGACATCTATATCTCTAATTCGACTTTCAGCTGCAATGAAATTTTCTCTAGTAACTGTTAAAAAATTAATAGCGTGACTAAGTCGACTCTCTGCTGCTCCCAGAGTTCCGCGATTATTGGTCAAAATATTAATTGCTGAAGTTACTGCATTCAAAGCTAGCTGCGAAGCACTTTGAGAGCCGGTCGCTGTTGTTGTCAGAATCGAATAACTTAAAGAGGATTGTCCAACACCAGCAAGTCCCAGGGAGGCTAATGTTCCAAGAACTGAAGTTATTGTTATTAATGAGTTTGCACCACCTGTAAGCCCAACTTGAAAAGCAATTGAACTGCTACCTGAAAGTAATGTTAAATTATTAAATTCCGTGACTTGTGCTATCCTTTCGACTTCTGAGCCCAATGCTATAAATTCAGTTGATAGAGCCGATCTCTGGGCTGTAGTAAAGATACCATTTGAACTTTGTTCGGCGAGTTCTGCCATTCTGCCAAGAACATTTGAGATTTCTTGAAGTGCCGCATCCGCAATTGATGTAAGAGATATGCCATCATTTGCATTACGAATTGCTACTGCCGCAATCCTGGCATCAGTTCTTAACTTGTCTGCGACGTGAAGTCCTGCAGGATCATCACTAGCTTTATTAATTCTAAGACCCGAAGATAATCTTTGAAAAGTTTGCGAGAGGGAATTTGTCGCTTGATTTAGCTTATTAATGGAAGAGAGTGTCTGTGTGTTACTCGCGTATGATATTGCCATTTACGACCTCCGTGTTTCTACTTAACTTCTGGAAACTGCAAGGAATTTCATTTACAGAAGGGCGACAATCCTTATCGCATGGCAATAACTTCGACGAAAAGTGGAAGATCACTTACGATCTGTGGCTAATTTAGCTAAGTTTTATAAATGCAAAATGTTGGAAATTTAGTCAGAATTTTTCTTAGTGTTACTGTCTTCTTTGTTGTTGTCACTTATAGTGCTGTTAAATATGAAGGCTCATTTAAAAAGCTTCCAATCGGAAGTGATGAGTTTGGATACTTGAACTTAGCTCAGGCAATCTCCGCAGGAACTGTATTTTCTGATCACATTCCAAGAGTTTTTAAAAATTCTCTTTTATCTCATCTAAAAACACTCACTACGGATGAATTATTATACCAACAAATGCTAACTCCACATGCCTATCATTTAATAGGGGATAAGGTAATCAATCGATATCCGCCAGGGACAAGCATAATGTTATCCCTGTTGCCTAAAGATTTACGACAGGTATTTTTTCCAGCGCTTTCCATTTTACTGATAGTTATTCCAATTTTAATCTCTCTTTTTTTAGTACTTCGAAATTATTCTCAGACATTTTTTATAACTTCTGTAATCTTATTAACTTTTGTCGAACTTGCTCCATGGAATACTGAATTTCAAAGGGTTAACTCGGTTGCACCAACTTTTGGAATATTAATTGCTGCTGGAATTCTCTTGGCAAAGTTTCCTTTGTTATCCCTGGCTTTGTTGAGCAGTAGTGTTGTTTTTAGAGTGGCAAATCTCATTTTATTGCCCTTTTTTTTAGGATCTTTCGTTTTTAAGGACTTTTCTAAAATAAAAGCTCTGCGAGTTATTAAGTCTTTTTTTGTAGGCACTTTTGTGGTTTTGATTTCAGGAGTCGGTTTTTACCTTTTATATCTATATTTTCTTTTAGGCAGTCCCTTTGCAAGTTCATACCCAACTGCGGACTCAGAATTTGCTCCAATTGATAAATTATTAAGAGGAATAAATTTTTATACTGGAGTACACAGACCTTTGTTTTTATGGCAGGTAGGATTTCTAGCTTTTCTTGGAATACTTTCAATAAAAATTAAAGAAGCCCGTCAGTGGTTTTATTTTTCTTTGATCTTGTCGATATTTAATTATGCATTTTTTATTTCTCATAAAGTTAGAGTTTCTTATTACCCCTATGCCTCAAGTTTAGTCACTTTAGGAATCTTCTTATATTATTCTCTTTCTGCCTTACCCAAAAAGTATTTTAACTTCTTACTCACTGTTGGATCTTTAATAATAGTCTTTCGTACTTATTCTAAGATTAATTATTTAGAATTAGATCAGGTTAGGAAAGAATTATCGAGGCAAGTTGCAGTTTATCATGCTGCTTTTAATGGCATTGATGTTGCTTGGGCAGAGATGCGCTCTGGTACTATCGAATATGCTGCGGATGTTCCAGCTTTCCGATTTCATTGGGGAGATGCTTCTCTTCGTCGCGAGACAATTAAGTGGCTGTGGCAGAATAAATACAGCCAAGCCTTCTTTATCGATGATCAAAGGTTAAAACCGGAAGAAGTAATTTTAGATCTAAAGCTGCTTAACTTGCCGTATCAGGAAAAGTACGTAAAAGGTCTTGGTCGAATCTTAGAAGTAAAGAATTCTGAAGATTATTCCAAATAACACAGAATAATCTTAATTGCAGTTTATAGTTATCCCAAGAAGTAATTTCCGAATACTTTTTCTAAAGGTTTTCTTTCGGAAAGTTCATTTGGACTTACGATATTAAACTCCGCCAGATGCTGTTCTTCTGCCATCTGTAGTAGTCACATCAGGTGTTTCTCCGCTATCTGCTTGAGCAGTGCCAGAGGTGCCTCCAGTGGCTGCCATTTCATCAGACTTTTGCTTAGCAGCATCAGCACGGGCTTTACGCTTCTTCTCTTCTTCTTGTCTCTTGAGGCGTGTGTAATCAAGGTAGTTAAGATTCGCTTGAATATTATCAGTGTTACTATAAACGTAGGCTAAAAAGAACTCTGTAATTGTAGCTTTTCTGATATCAAGTTCTTCAGCCAACCTTAGCACGAGAGCTAGACGATGCTTATTTTCATTCTCAAATGCCAACCACCATTTTCTAGCACTTCCAGTTGTTTTGTCCCACTCAATGCGAGCCTTAATCTCTTCCATCTTTTTAAGAATTTGTTCATCTGTCCAACCACGAGTATCTGAGATTCCAGGTCGGACACCTGTGCCAGGAAGATTGGTAGCTCCTGGTGCAGCAGTACTTGCCTCAGCCCCGGGAGGTGGAGGAAGATTTAGTGGAGTCTCTTCAAAAGTTAGAGCCTCGTTTCTCAAATTTAATTGGAATTTTTCAGTATCAAACTCTGAAATTCGAGATAACATCTCTGGAATCTGAAAATGGGGAATTAGAAAGCCTTGGAACACCGGAGTGTTTGGCATAAAGAATGTGGCAATATTATCGGAAGGTTTGCCAATTTCATCAGGGGTTAAAACAGCCCGTTGTTGTACTTGCTCTTGAGATCCATCATTTTTACTTGCAAAAACTTCAGTAAGTTTTTTATTACTTCCAGTTGAATTAGTTTTGAATCTGACAGTCATCTGACCCGATTCCTTAGAGGCCCACTCAGCGTCAGATACATCTAGGTTTGGCATGAAGATCTTGCTGCTGAAACCCGCAATTACTGATTCGCCATCATCTTGGTAGTTAGCTTGAATTTGAGCCAAAGATTGAACTGCGGCAGTTATGCTCACATTTCTAGATCGTAAGGTATTTAGTTTGACGTGAATATCTGGCAAGCGACCAAGGGCACTTGAGAACTCATCAATTACTAATCCCACTGGGCGAGGTAAGCAGGTACCTGGGAACGATTCGGCTCGTTTAGTAAGAAAGCGCAAAATCTCAGTGACGATTACGTTTGCTAAGGGTCGAAGCATTTCAAGTTCAGACTCACGAAGTTCCACAATGAATAATGTCGGTTTAGTAATTAATGTCTCAAGATCTAATTCATGTTTAGAAGTAGTGGCTCTGATAGCTTCAAGATCCCAAGCTGAAAGGCGCATACTTAACTCAGACATTATGGTATCAGCATTTTGTGAACCAGATTTTACTAGATCTACGAAAGTCTTTGTATTGCGAATTGATTTTGGATGGGCTTCCAGCCAAGCAGCAAGATTTTTATTTCCGCATTGTACCAATTGATGAACTCTTGGCATGGATAGATATTCTTTTGGATCATTGAGTAATCCGATGAAGATCGCATTTAGAATTGCTAAGGCGTTGTTACGAAAGAATGGACTATCTTGTTTTGCAGAAGGGTTATCGGTTGCTTGAATAATAGTATTTGCAATCAGTTTAGCGTCAGTGTCAGTTTCAATTTTCGCTAGGATATTCCAGCTGAGACTTCGACCAAGATCCAATGGATTGAAAAGTAAGATCTCTTTGCCGGGATTATATTTTCTTGTCATGCCAGCTAATTTTTTCCACATTTCTGGCTTTGAATCGATTACAATAGTAGAGCAAACTGGATCTAAGCAGTCATTGTATAGAATCGGTAAGATTAGTTTGGTAGTTTTTCCTGAGCCAGTTTTAGCAACGGCTAGTATATGTCTATTCCTCTCACCACGAGGAATACGCAATGTGGCTTTCTTAAAAGCTGTACCTTTTGCTCCGCGTAAGTCCTCAACAGCTAAAAGCGTATCTCCCTCTTTTCCTGATGGAGTAACCCATTTAGCGATTTGTTCATTAGTAGCAAAGTCCCCTGAGCCTAACTCATTCGAAGTAGATCGTTGTGGTCGTATGACTGAATTTGAGAAAAGACTCCAAAATCCGCTGCCAGAAGTTGTATTCGCAATTGATGATGTAGGATCTTTTACGCCATGTATTACGACACTAATTAAATATGCGACAAATGCAATGAATACCGTTTCTTCTAGTATGTTTCTATTTTGATAAGGCCCAACACCTAAAGAGAAGATAGGTTCCAAAATCCCCATTGATGTTCGACTCCAGACTGGAGTGTGAATACTGAGAATTAATGAGTCAATAAATCGGATTGCACGGACAGGCCATAGATAATGGAAGAGCTCTAATATTCCAAATAGAAAAGCAAAGAAGCCTGGTACAAAAGTTTGGTGTTGTTTAGTGAATTGGACAACTAAAAGTATAAGTGCAGCAGCACCTAAAGTGAATACACCGACTATCGCCGGGAGAGAGTAAAAGGCTTTCGCCAAAACTAAGATGAGTTCTTCTAAAAACTGAAACATAAAACCTAATATTATCCTAGTGTTGTGCCACTAACAAAGATCTTTAGACATTATTAGTCATTTGGCATTGTTATGGTCAATTTTGAACTCCATGTATCATGGATTTTATGTTGCCTCGCAAGGGCAAAATTTTAGAACTATTGTGGGCTTGTTGCGAAACTACATCCGTTACGAGAAAAGAGAGATTTGAGCCGAGACGAGGAAATCGAGAGAGAAAACCGCAAGCATATCCACTGGGATATGTTGAGGATTTTCTCTCGATGACTG
>JAWXBT010000326.1:0-6792 GCA_034440315.1 bacterium | reverse complement strand
TCCAGTTGCGTCCATCTTATAAAGCCCGCTCTGGTAGCGGGTTTTGTTGTTTTACGGCGATCGATCGAACTGGTATAGTTGAGATGGTAAGGGCGATCGACTCCCTAGATAAATGTCAGCATGTAATTCAGATGTGGTTAAATGTGATTCATTCATCAGCAGTTACATGACAGACTAAATGAGCGGAACGGAACGAATATACTTAATCTGTATGGGAGATAATGCTTGATGACCAAGAGAAATACAAAGCCTGATGAGGGGATATTCGATTCTGCGCTCACCAATCAACGCCCAGTCTCAGAAACCTTCTTCCTTGATTTTTCGGCAGACCAAACAATTGCCCAGAATCTTCACCAATCAGATGAAGCAGTGCAGCGTCGGATACGCCAATTCATGGAAAAGGCTAACAGTCAAACTAGCTTTTTATTTGACTTCCAGACATACGGTAATAATTTAGATGAAGAAGTAGCAGCAGATTTAAGTAATGGAGCAATTGCAGCAATTGACTCTACAGATGTTTTGCCTATTACCGATTTAATGAATACTTCCTTTTATGCCGTTGGAGTTGGATGTATTACAAGTCGTAATCGCCATAGTCCAGAAGTAGTTTTGACTACTACAAATACCCGCTATGCAAGACCTGATGAAATTGCAAGGAATGACGATAACTTATGGAGTCTATGCGATGATTTAGATGATGCTAGGCAGACTAAGGGATCATGGGCTACTACATTTCGTGAATATCAAGAACGAGAAATTGCGATTGATTGTGAGCAAGAAACTGTTTTGCTTGATGGACCTGTTTTTACTCAAAACTTGATTACTCAGCATTCGGGACGAGAACTTTATTCTAAGATGATGCAAACAGGGAAGCGTTTTATTGGTGTTATCAAAGATTTGGGGAGTTCATGGGCAATTAGTAAGTGGACAGCAATGAGTTTAGAGCGAGGAGAGGGATTTGTCCTGTGTCCAATCCAAGAACAATATCAACGACGGTTTGGAGATAACAGAAGCATTAATAACTGGATTGGCTCATTGTCTGGGCAGTATGTTCGGGTCGTTTATCGTCCCGCAGAGAAAGCCTTTGCCTTTGAATGCGCTCTAGCTGATTTATCATACGCAGTCAGCCTATTGCGACAAGATGCTAGTCCAACAATTAACCACGAAATCCCGCTTTTGCTGGAAACGGTTGATTGGCATCTCAGAGGAAGCAACAACTCCCAGGCAATTCAACACTCCTTTATTAGCGAGATTCAGCGCAATAACTATCGTATGGGAGTAGATATTACAAATGAAGGTAACTACCGATGACACTAATTCAAATTCCTGACACAATCAATTCCGACTTAAGTTTGATCTGTGGCTACACTTTTAATCAGCCAGAGTTATCAGCCAACGATTTCGTAATCGTTGAAGATCTCGCAAGCCACAGGAACTATTTTGGACAAGTAGTTGGGCCACAAGCAAATTTGAATCGCTCGGCACTTGGCCCACAAGATAACGCGACAATCAATGCTTTTGAGCAGCTAGAGCAGAAGAAATACACTCGTGAAGTTGTAGTTAGAGAGGTTTATTTTTATCAGGTAAACCTGATTAAAGATATTACTCAAGAACCACCAAGTAGCGTTCGTCGGCGACCTCAAATTGGCTCTATTGCAAGACAAGCCACTGAAGAGGAGATCATCAGATACTTAAACTTGCCCCCTGCGGATGAAAGATATCGAATTGGACAGATTATCGATACAAACATTGGCATTTATATCAATCCCCGAACTCTTTTCTATCAAAGCTTGATTGCTGGTGCAACTGGGAGCGGAAAAACTAATTCTTGTGCCAATTACATCCGCGCAGCATTACAAATGGGTTTTGCAGTTATTATTTACGATCACAAGCCGGATTATCAGCATATTGATAGACCCAATCAAGGTGCTATAGATATTTTAAATGGGAATGGTCAAACAGACCAAAATACAACCTGGATTCAAGGAATCAACGCTGATTATTACTACTTAGGAGAGGACTCAACTGCCTTCCAAGGTACTCCAATTGCTATTCCAGCTTCAGAGTTTGATCCAGCAGTTCTGGCAGCAGTAATGTACTATCCTCCTAATGAAACTAACTCTCGTGAAGAATTTGAGACTTTATTAGAAGAATTTGACGACGAGCAACACGCCAATCAGAATGGTAACGAGCCAGTAATTTGGACACTAAGGGACTTTTTCCAATGGGTCACTAGCAACCAAAATCCTTGGCAGCCACCTGAATCTGCCAGAGAGCGACTGGGAGGAAGACAAGCATCAACTTACAAAGCTATGGTGAGCAAAATGCTCCGTCGTAATCGTCGTCCTGCTTGGGTTGACGGTGGACTAGCAATCCGTCCAACAGCGAATCCTAACGGTACTAGACCCACAAGATCCAGTCCGAGTGCGGCTGTATTTGGTCAAGATCAAACTCCTCAGCAACCACAATGGTTTGATCCTGCTAATCTATTACAACCTGGAAGAGCATTAGTTATCCGTGTGGGACAGGCGGGTGGAGGACGTGACTATGGATTGTTCCTAAACTATATGCTTAAACGAGTTTACGAGCTCAAAGAGCAACGTCAGATTACTTTCCCAGTGCTACATCATATTGATGAAGCTCAAGACCTTTTCAATGGTAGTAAACAGTTTGCCTCTGCAATGGGCAATGTACTTAGTGAAGGAGTCCGTAAAGGCAGAAGCCGACAAATTGCTTTTACTATTGCTGTTCAGAGTGCTGCTCAAATACCTGATGATATTTTGAACAATTTAAACACTCGCATTATTCATCGCCATAACCGAGCCAGTGAAGCGCAAAGAGCATTAGAGAAAGCCTCGGATGCCCAAATTTCAATGACCAAGAATTTTGGGCCTGGTGAAGCACTTGTCGATCTATTTGGTGCTTCAGCAGTAGTTAATGCTAGAATGCGTTTATCGCCTTTTCAACTTACTACTGAGGAGTTATTGCAGCAGCAAGAACAAGCCCAGGAAGAAATACAATTCTAGTTCCAAAGAAAACTCATAAATTTGCTGAATAAAATTTAGCCCATGTCTAAAATATCGAAACAACAGCCAGAGATACTGGCTCCATCTTCTATCGTCCTAACTATTGTTGTAGGTGGTCAGGAGGAAAACAATCAATGAAAGATAATTTCTCTGAACAGCAATTTGCTATTATCCCCACCGTTGTTAGTGGCAATCAAGAAACGGTTATTGTCGATTTCTTGAAAACGGCTAAAGAATTACTGAGGCAAGCTAGAACACTAGAAGACACTCAGGATGCTTGGCAAAAAGTAAATGCGCTGGAAGCTCTCTCTAAAAAATTCCGATTAAGTAAGGATGTGCAGCTTGACGCTACTGAATTGCGAATTCGGATTGAACGTCGATTAGGAGAAATGTTAAATAAAAAAAATAAAAACGGAGAAGGAGATATAAAAAACCACAATCAAAACTCAGTTAAGGTTGATTTGGATTCGGAGGATTCTAAAAGCATCCCATTAAATCTTAATTTAACCAAAAATGATTTGTCAAAATTCCAGGAACTTGCAAGCAGTCCACAAAAAGTATTTGAGGCTGTTATAACGGATTTGAGGACTGAAGCAGCCATTAAAAAGCAGACAGCTTTATCCACAACCGGAATACTACGGGCTATTCGGAATGAGCATAAAAAAGATAGCGAACCACTATTTAGCCCTATTATCAAGCCTTCTGACAACTGGAACTTTAGCACGGTTCAATATGGTCGGATCGATGAACAATTGGGGGAATACAGAGGTTACATTCCTGGAGAAATTTATGCTAACTGCTTCTGGTACTACGTCAAGCCAGGGGATTTAGTAATTTCACCGATGGCAGGATCTGGTCAGGTTTTGCGAGTGTATGAAGCTCGTCAAGAATGGATGGGTCAGCACGTTTATGATTTTAAATTAAAAATGTTTGATCTGACTCCACGCGGGAAGTACAAAGATTTAATTACTCAACATGATTTGACAAAAAGCTTCCCGGTTGAAAATCCTGATTACATTGTTATGGACATTCCTTATTATGGGATGGTGGCCCAACAGTATTCTAACAAGCCTGAAGATTTAGCTAACATGGCTTTAGAAGATTGGCAGGTAGCAATGGGGGCGATAGCAAAAAATTGCGCTGTCGCGCAACGTTCAGGAACCCTTTGCACCGTTATATCTTCCAACTATCGAGATGTAGCAAAAGAATTAATTGTGATGGTTACAGACATAATTCGAGCATTGTGGGAATCTGCTGGCTATACGCTTTACGATAAAGCTTATTCAAGTCGAAGAATCCAGCAAAATCAAACCCCACAGATGGCGCGAATGAACAATCATGCTAAAGCTAATCGAATTATGCTGACTGATATCACAGAGGTTTTGACATTTCGGAGGGTATAAAGAAAATGGATTTAGAAACATTACTCGATCGCATAAACATTGGAGAAGACCAAGACATTGAATTTAAGTCTGCTGACGGTGGTTTCCCCAAAAGTAGTTGGGAAACTATATCAGCATTTGCCAATACAGATGGCGGTCATATTGTTCTTGGAGTTAAAGAAACTCCCACAGGGTTTGAAGTTTCAGGTGTCCGCAATCCTAATGTTTTAATTAAAGATTTTTGGAATAATCATAATAATTTGCAAAAACTGAGCTTTTCAATTTGCGGCAAGTCGGACGTGCAAACTTTGACAATAGAAGCTCATAATTTAGTCATCATTAAAGTTCCCAGAGCAACGAGAACGCAGCGCCCAGTTTATATTAACAATAATCCCTTAACAGGAACATATAAGCGCAATTATGAGGGTGATTACCGTTGCACTGATGCTGAAGTTCGCCAAATGTTGCGAGATGCAAGTAATGACCCTCAAGATATCCAAATTTTAGAAGGTTTCGATCTTAGTGATATCGACGCGGAAACATTCAAATCCTTTCGTCAACGGTTTAGTTCGAGAGAACCAGATCATCCTTGGCTGGCATTAGACGATTCTGGCTTGCTGCGTCAGTTAGGGGGATGGAGTCGCGATCGTAGCACGGGTAAAGAAGGGTTAACTATTGCTGGTTTGCTGATGTTTGGTCGCGAACGTAGTATTTTAGATGCACTGTCTCACTATCAACTTGATTATCAGGAGCAACTTTCTGACGATCCAGAAACACGATGGACTTATAGACTAACACTTGATGGCAAGTGGGAACCTAACTTGTTTAATTTTTACTATCGCGTTTATACTCGTGTAGTTAATGATTTAGAAGTTCCTTTTCAACTAGACAAAGATGCCGTGCGTCGTGGGGAAACTCATGTCCATGAAGCATTGCGAGAAGCTTTAGTCAATACTCTTATTCATGCCGATTATCAATCTACTCGCCCTTTAACAATTACTAAGTATAAAAATGGTTTTTCGTTTGCTAATCCTGGTCGTCTGAGAATTTCCCTTCAGCAGCTTTACGAAGGTGGCGTTAGCGATCCCCGCAATCCTAATTTGCAAAAAATGTTTCAAATGCTTGGCTTAGGAGAAAAAGCTGGCTCTGGCTTTAGAAAAATGATCCGCGCATGGATAGAGCAGCAATGGTTTCCTTTGGTATCAGAGAAATTAGAGTTAGAGATGACTTTGGTTGCTTTACCAATGGTCAGCATGATTCCCGAAAATATCGAAACAGAGTTAAGGGAAATTGTGGGAGATGACTATTGCGAATTGACAGAGTTAGAGCGGATTATTTTGATACTGGCACATCAATCAGGAGAAATTAGCAATGCTGACATTCAGTGTTATAGTCGAGAACATCCCAGAGATATAGGGGAATGTCTCAAGCAATTCGTAAATAATGGTTGGTTAGAACGCTCTGGTCGTGGTCGTGGAACTCAGTATGCCCTACCAAGTAAAGGTCAACCTGATTTACTCTCCTTGATTCCAAGCTCCGTGCATAACGAGTCAAGCTCCGTGCATAACGAGTCAAGCTCCGTGCATAACGAGTCAAGCTCCGTGCATAATGAGTCAAGCTCCGTGCATAATGATGAAAATTTATTTTTACTGGAAATAGCTGCTCCGGTTAGAGAAAAGCAACGGGTAAGTCCAGAGTTGATGAGAAATACTATTTTAAAACTTTGCTCCGAAAGATATTTAACCGTTAAAAGATTAGCTGAACTATTGAATCGGAGATCCGAAACCATTAGGACTCATTTCATTAATCCAATGTGGTCTGACAAATTTCTAGAACTCAAATACCCTAACGAACCAACTCATCCTCAGCAAGCATACAGAACTTTATTGTCTCCAGGAATCAGCAATATTTCTGATAGCCCATCATCTCCTCAAACCGCAAAAAAAATCCTTGACACCAGCCCTCTACCTAAAACGTGGGAACTTTAAATCTCGCCCCACACTTGGGGCATTCCGATCGCACTTTTAACCAATCCCGATACTAATGCCGTAAGCGAAGCAGACCGAAGGTATCGCACCCCAGCATCTCCAAATCATGTCAAATCCGATCGCCCAGTAGGGACACGACACAGCGCCGTGTCCTTAGTCGTAGCTTATCGACGACAGCCTTCGGCGATCGCCCTTAACACCGCTAGCCGCACTTCAGGATGAGCTTTCTCCAGCCCGTTAGCCCGAAAAATCCAGTGTCCGCCGCCCGCGTGCTCGATCGCAATCTTCTGTCCATCAGGCAAAACGATTTGCCACCAATTCAACACAGTGGCTTTAATCAATTGGCACTGAATCTCGCTCAATTGAGCCTCCATCAGTTTCAGTTGACGCATGATT